>NZ_DBKJ01000015.1:0-11520 GCF_002297325.1 Treponema sp. UBA753
CTTTCGCTTCAAGGCGGAAAATGTCCGCGCCGGTCTCATCTGCAATAAGGCCAGCCACATACTGAACATTCCCCAACGCCTTTCCGTCCACCACGACAAGACTGTTCTCCTCGTTCCGCGTAAGCCCCGAAGTCTTAGTGCTTTCAGGAACAGAAAAATAAACAACAAGCGGCTTTGCAGAAGCCGAAAAACACAGCGCGGCCGCCGCAATAAAAGCCAAAATCAGTTTTTTCATCATTCGTAACCTCTCTTGAAAGATTTCCGCCGAATCTCTTTATGCCTAGAATATAAACCAGGCAGAAAAATATTTAAAATACAAGTTTCTTTTAGCCAGTATAAGTTTTGATTATGGAGAAAGTCTTAATGTTTTTTTTATAGAAAATTCCGTTTTTCTATGCTATATTCAAAACAGAATTGGAGGAAAAAATGATTGTCGTTTCATATTCTGATTTTTTTGAAAATCCGGCAAAATTCAAGGACAGTGCCTCCCGATACGGACTAAAAGTCCTTCCGTCGGATTCAGAAAAAACTTGATTCGCTTAATGCCATCGCAGGATTGATTCCAAGTGAAATTGACGCTGAAAAAATCTTGACCGCACGGAAAACAGAAAAATCAGGCGTTTGATTCTCCAATGTCAGATTTTGAAGACGCAGTTCAGGCTTTCTGCGCAAAAAACGCCGGGACAAAAATCATTATCACAAGAAACATTCAGGACTACAGACTTTCTTCTGTCAAAGCCGTTATACCAAAAGAATTTTTAGATAAAGTGAATTTGCATTAGGGATTTTGCAAACCTGCGGTTCGCCGCGAGTTTTTGCTTTGCAAAAACTCGGTAGTGAGCGTAGCGAACGCACGTTAGGGATTGCAGCACCTGCAAAGCAGTTCCGGAACGAAGTTCAGGAATGAGCCGCGGTTAGACGGCGAAGTGCGAAAAGCCCGACCCGACATTTGCCGCCAAAGGCAATTATTCTGCGGAAGTTGAATCCGCCACGGATGGCGGATTAGGGGCAGAAAAAAATTGCAAGAAGCGAAGTTTCTTGTGCGGCAGGATGTCGGGGAACGCCCAAATAAAAAGCTATGCTGCTGTTTTCCTCACCTGATAGCCAATCAATGCGCTGAAGGTCGTCGTGCTTTACTCGTCCATTAGTCTGAAGTTCGAGATCTCACTGCTTCATAACTTCTTTTCCATTTTATTTTCAATATTTTTTATAAATCTGGCCGGATTGCCACCAACAATAGTCCTTGGTGCAACATCTTTTGTAACAATACTTCCTGCAGCAACAACTGCACCTTCGCCAACTGTAACTCCCTGCAAAATTTTTGCACCCTCACCAATCCAGGCGTTTTTCTTAATCACAATCGGCTTACATATAATTATCTGTAAATCATTCAAGTCATGATTAGCTGTAAGCATAGACACATTTGGTGCTATCATTGCACCATCTTCTATCGTAATACTTCCTGTTGATACCGTATTAAATCCCCAATTTATAAAAACATTTTCTCCAATATTGATTGTTGCACCCCTGTCAATATACACAGGTGTCAAAATATTTGATGATTCAGGAAGCCGACCTTCAAATAATTCATCAAATAACTTTCGTACCTTTTCATCATATGGCTCAAGCATATTTATACGATGGCACAATGTTCTACTACGCACCATTTCTGGACCGCAAATGCGTTTATACTCGTCATCAGTACGCATATTAATAGGTTCACCAGCTTTTGCTCTATCATAAATTGTCATAATAATTCCTTCTTTTTATGTGATGGGCGATTTTCTGCCGTCCAGTTTTTGGGGTTCGTGTCATCTGGTTTCAGCCCGGCAAGAATATCTTCATAATGAGAAACCTTGTCATCCATATATTTTACGGTAGATTTTGCCTTGTCCAGCTTTTTATAAGCTTCATCCCGCTGTTTTAAAATTATTTCATAACACGCCCGGATATTTTCTTTTGATTCTTCCAACAGGCACAAGCGGCAATATTCCTGAATGTCCTCAATTGATGCACCGCAGCCTTTTAAGCATTTAATACCTTGCATCCAGTTGACGGATTCCTCATTGAACACCCGGCGGTTGCCATTATCGCACTCGCAGGGCAGCAAGCCTTTGTCTGTATAGAAACGCAATGTATGCTCTGTAACATCGAACATTTTTGCCATTTGCTTAATCGTATAGTGCATAATTTTTTAAAATCCTCTTGACTTCGTGTTACACGAACTTATTAGAATAATATTAACACGAATCATTGAATGATTCAATTTTGATTTATGGAGGATTACATGGAATATCTAACGCTAAACAATAATCTTAAAATGCCGCTTGTGGGTTTTGGCACATTTATGCTGAATGGAGAAAGTTGCACCAATGCGGTTAAAAACGCAATAAAGACAGGCTATCGCATGATTGACACAGCAGAAGCCTACGGAAACGAAAAAGAAGCAGGAATGGGTATAAAGATGAATGGAATTGACCGCAAGGAAGTTTCTTGTTACAAAGGTGAATTTTAAGTCCTATGAAAATGCAGAACAGACGGTTATGCAGTCGCTTGCTAATTTGCAAACTGACTATATCGATTTGTTGCTTTTGCACTGTCCTTTTGCCAATTACTATGCGGCATGGCGTGTTTTGGAAAAGCTATATAATGAAGGAAAAATTCGGGCAATCGGCGTTTCCAACTTTGAGCCAGACCAGCTTCTTGATTTGATTGCCTACAACAATGTCGTTCCGGCTGTCAATCAAATTGAAACAAACCTTTACTGCCAGCGCAGCACGGAACGCAGTTGGATGGACAAAAAACAGGTTTCACACATGGCTTATGCGCCACTTGGTCAGGGAAACCGCAACGAAATGTTTAAAGAGCCTTTTGTGCTTACGCTCGCTGAAAAATACGGAAAAACTCCAGCACAAATATTGCTTCGCTTTCTGACACAAAAAGGCATTTCCGTTATTCCAAGAAGCACTCAACTAGAGCATAATCAAAGAAAATTTTGAGTTGTTTGATTTTACGCTGAATTCTGATGAAATGACACAACTTAGCTCACTAGATAAAAAAGAGCCAGTAATCGGAAAACCTGAAACTCCTGAACTGGTCGAATTTTCTTTGACTTGGTAAACTTGTTATTTGCGCGCACTTTTACGAGAATGCCCTTCCCTCTTCATTCTCGTAATAAGTTTTCAAATCGCCCCCCCAGCGCAGCTACCCCCCCCCGTCTGTCTATTCCGGCTTTTTATCGTGCAGCACAAATATCTTTATTCCTTCATCAGGGAATTTTTTCTTTTCGTATTCGATTACTGTCTGAATGTCGGTTTCGGCGGTTTCGGGGCAGTATGCGATTAGAATAAAGTTTGTTTCCGGCCAGGTTGTGCTTCCAAGTTTATAGGAGTTTTTTCCGCGGCCGTAAACTAGCGGAATCAGCGAATAGCAGAAGTTCGGGATTACGGCTTCCAGATTTTTTATGATTTCCTCGTGGACTGACTGGTTTGCGATTATTTCTATTCTTATCATTTTTCTTTCCTTTCTATAATTAGCAATTAGCAGATTGAGTTTTCTTTGCGTTTTCTTTCAGCATTGCCAAAAGCTCCGGCGCAACTTCATTTTTTTTCTGGCTGTCTTCTTTTTTGTTAAAAAGCGAATACAAAACTGGAATTATAAAAAGCGTTACAACCGTGCTTGATGTAAGTCCGCCGACTATGCACAGTCCGATTGGCTGCGTCATTGAGGAATTCGCGTCTCCAAAGAACGCCATCGGTATCATTCCAAGAATTGTCGTGAGCGTTGTCATAAGAACAGGGCGAAGGCGCGAGGCTCCGGCGCTTTCACACGCTTCAAGGACTTTTATTCCGCGGCGCACAAGAAGATTCGTCTGGTCAACAAGAATAATTCCGTTATTGACAACAATTCCTACAAGCATAACTACGCCGAGCATTGAAACCATGCTGAACGCCTGGTTTGTAACAAGGTGAATCAAAACAACGCCTACAATAAGGAACGGAAGCGTGAACATATTTATGAACGGGTCTTTGAACGACTCATAAGTTCCTGCCATTACGCCGAACACAAGGATTACGGCAAGGAAAACTACAATCAGAAGAATTTTCATTGTGCTCATCGTGTCTTTCCAGGAGCCTTCAAAAGAAACATTGACTTCTTCCGGGATTACCATATTTTCGTTTATTGCCTGCTTTATCTGGTTTTCAACTTCGCCTGCGCTAGAACCGGCTGTAATTCCTGCGGTAAGGTGGACTGTCCTTGTCTTGTCTTCACGGTTAATTGAGACAGGACCTGTTCCGCGCACAACCTGCGCAAAATTTGAAACAGCGTAGCGTCCGTTTGTTCCGTTCACATAGATTTTTTCAAGGTCTGGAATGTCGCCTCTGTCCTGGTCGTTAAGCAGAACAACCACGCTGTAATCATCTCCGTCTGCGCGGTAGGTTGTGGCGGTTTTTCCGTTTATGCTGTAGTTTATCTCGTTTGCAATTGAGCTTACGCTGATTCCGAATGACGAGGCGCGCGCACGGTCAATCTGAATTTCAACCTGCGGAAGTCCTTCCTCAATGTCAAGGCTTGGCTCTGTAGCTTCAGGAATTTTTTCTTTTATAAGGTCTTTTATCTGATTTCCTGTCTCAATAAGTTTTGCAAGACTGCTTCCAGAAAGAGCAATGTCAATGTCGCTTCCTGTCATCTGCTGCATTTTTCCGTCGTCAAAAGTGAACGTGGCTGTAGGGAAATCCTCAAAATGGCGGCGGAGCTTTTGCTTTACGCTGTCGGCATTGTCAATCTGCTTTGAGGCGTCAGGAAGGGTTATGCTTATAGAGCCTTTGTATGAAGTGTCGGAGCTTAAAGCCATTCCGCTGGAAGAGCCCACGCTTACAATAATGTTCTCGTAGCCTTTAATTTCGTCCTTTGCAATCTGGTAAAACTGCTCAAGGACGCTTTTTGTCTCGGAAAGTTTTGTTCCAAGCGGAAGCTCCACGTTCAGCCCAACTTCTGAATCATTGAAATTCGACATAAAGCTTACGCGCAGATGGCTGAAAAGCAAAAACGACGAGGCAAGAACTGTGAATGAGACAAGGACAGTTGCAAAGCGGTGATGAAGCGCAACCCTTAAAGCGGCGCGGTATCTGTCCCGAATCCAGTTGATTGCGTTTTCCACGGCAGAGTCGCATTTTTTAAGGAATTTGTTCTTTATAGGAACTTCAGCCCTGTTGTCAACTGGAAGAAATTTTCCGGCAAGAACCGGGACAAGGAACATTGCGACAACAAGAGATGAAAGCAGCGCGATTATAATTACAACCATAAGCGTTGTAAAAAGCTCGCCGAGCATATCGAGCTTTGACTTGTACACAAAGAACGGAATAAAAACGCAGATTGTTGTAAGGTTTCCGGAAATTACAGAGGACATTACTTCCTGAGTTCCGATTTCCGCAGAAACTTTCGCGCTCGTTCCCCTCATTCTGTATGAGTAAATATTTTCAAGGACAACGACAGAAGCGTCAACGACCATTCCGATTCCAAGAATAAGCCCGGTCATTGTAATCATGTTCAAGGTGATTCCGCTAAAGACCATCACAAGAATTGTAATCAACACGCTGAAAGGAATTGAAATCGCCATGATTACCGTGCTTTTTACGCTCCGCAGGAATAAAAAAAGAACAAGAACCGCAAGAACAAATCCTTCAAGAATTGACTTTACAAGAGAATTCAAAGTGTCGCGCACAGAAGTTGAGTCATCGGAAATTATGTCAAGGGAAACGCCTTCCGGCAGAATAGACTGAATTTCCTCGATTTTTTTATAAACCGCATTCGCAACGTTCACGGAATTGCTTCCGCTCTGCTTTTGAAGGCTTATGTAAACGCCCGGTTTTCCGTTTATAAAAACTTCGCTAGTCTGGTCTTTGTAGCCTAAAAAAGCCTCGCCAATGTCCGAAAGCTTTACGTCGTAGCCGTTTGCGCTTCCAACAACAGTGCCGTTTATCTCGTCAATTGAACTGAATTCGCCTGTCGTGCGCACCATATATTTTCTTGTGCCTTCGTAGACTGAGCCTCCGCCAACTTCAATATTCTGGCTTGCAAGCGTGCTTACAACAGAAGAAAGAGTTAATCCATAAGCGTCCAGCCTGTTCTGGCTAAGCTCGATTCTTACAATTGACTCCCGTCCGCCGCGCACCGTGGCCTGGGCAATTCCGGCTGTCTGCTCCAGACGGTCAGAAACCTCATCGTCGGCAAGTTTTCTTAATTCGTCTGCGGAACGGTTTCCGTTAAGAGCAAGCGTCATAATCGGCATTGCGCTTGAGTCAAACTTGAAAATCTGCGGAGAGTCCGCGTCATCCGGCAGGCTTCCTTTTACCATATCAAGCTTGTCGCGGATGTCGTTTATCGCGGTGTCGATGTTTGTTCCGTAATTGAATTCAAGCTTTATGAGCGAAGAGCCTTCCGAAGATTCAGAAGTCATCTCTTTCAGGTTGCTTACGCTTATAAGTCCGCTTTCAAGAACTTCTGTAACGGATTTTTCAACTGATTCAGGGCCAGCGTTGTCATAGCTTGTCATAACCATTGCGACCGGCATATCCATATCAGGCATCAAGTCAATCTGAATGTTTCCAAGCGTAAAGAACGCGACTATCGCGACAAGCGCGAAAACACAGATTGTCAGGACAGGATGCTCAAGAACTTTTTTTGAAACGCTCATAACCTATTCCCCCTGCTGCAAAGTTTTTTTGTTCACATCGCGGACTTCAGCTCCGTCTGAAAGGACCTGCATTCCGCTCACAACAATCCGCTCGTTTTCATTAAGTCCTGCTGTGATTTCAGTGCGCGCGTCAACAGTAACGCCCTCTTCAACCTCACGTTTTTCAACGGCCAGCTTTTCATTTTGATAAGAGGCAACATAGACGTATTTTTTTCCGCTTTCTGTAACAATGCAGTCCGACGGAATAGAAATTATGTTTTTGTGAAGAATTGTGTTCAGCTTTATGCGCACGTACATTCCGGCATTGATTCTTGAATCGTTTGTGTCAAAAAGAAAATAGACTTCCTTTGTGCGCGAAGTTTCGTCAACAATCGGGCTGATTCTAAAGATATGCGCCGGAAAAGTCTCGTTCTTGTACGCCTCAAGAGAAATTTCAGCAGTAAGATTATTTTTCAGGACTCCGATTTTTCCTTCCGGAACTTTTGACTCAATCTGCAAGTTTTTTATGTTTCCAATCCGCGCAATTTCTGTCGAGGTAGAAACAGTTGTTCCCGGAGTCAGCGGAAGAGACGTGATATAGCCTTCAATCGGAGCATAAACCGGGCTTTTTGCATAAACCGAGCCTGGAACAGAAGGGTCAACCTCAGCAATCACCTGCCCTTTTTTTACGTAAGAGCCAAGGGTAACAGGAACATTCACAAGTTTTCCTGCCATGTCCGGAAAGACAGAAATCGTGTTGTCGGCCTTTACGTTTCCGCTTAGCAAAAGATATTCCTGTAGGTCTGATTTTTGAACTGTTTCAAGCTGAACAGGATAGACAGTTTTTTCCGCAGGCGGAAGCTCCATTTTTCGTTTTGGAAGACAAGCGACAATTCCAAGAAGAACCATCGCGCCGGCTGTATAGCAAAGTCGTTGTTTTGTGATTTTCATTTTTTTCACCTCAAATATATTTAATTTTTGTTTTAATTTTTTTCTGATTCAAAAAAAGTTTCAGACGGAAGCGAAAGCATTTCCTGAAGCGACAGAACGTTTGACAAAAGCGCGTACTGTTCAGAGCGGAGCTGAAGTTTTGCCGAGCTTAGCTTGTCCAGCGCGTCCTGCAAGGAAAGCAGGTCTTTTGTTCCCCGCCTGTATGCGTCCTCTGTCATCTCGTAGGATTTTTGGGCAAGCTCCACGTTCATTTTCCGGGCGGCTATGTTTTTTTGCGAAAGCTCAATCGCCTCGAATTTTTCGGCGGCGGAAGTTTTTACAGTCTTTTTTAGATTTTCAAGCTGAACTTCATAATCTTTTATGTTGTCGTCAAGCGCGGCTATTTTTACAGAAGCAGAAGAGCCGGGAATCCAGCTGTCAACAGGAAGTGAGATTCCAGCCGAAACGCTCCAGCTTGGGTTTTCTGTTACGCTTTTTGAATTCTTGTCATAGGAATAAATTTCTGGCGAAACATCCGCGCTCAAATTCAGGCTTGGAAGCCTAAGAGAAGAATATGTCGCGTTTTTTGTGTAGCGCGCCGTCTCAAGATTTTTTTCAAGAATCTTTACTTCCGAAGAATTTTCCACGCACTTTTCAAGAACAGAGCGGTCGATTTTCAGAACACGCTCCGCATCATCAAGAGTTCCTTCAAGCTCGACTTTAGAATCTTGGTCAATTCCAATTGCATCAAGAAATTCTTTAAGCGCGTTTGAAAAATTTGTGCGCGCGCTGTCAACATCAGGCTTTGCGGTTTCCACGTTCACTTCCGCGCTCAACAAATCAAGCTGGGTTACAGTTCCGCGCGAATATTTTTCCTTTGCCTGCTCAAACTGCTTTTCGTAGCTTTCAAGAGTTTTCCGCGCATTTTCAAGCTGCTCTTTCAGATAAAGAATCCGGTAAAATTCAGTGCGGACAGAGCTTTCGGTCTTGCGGACAGTTTCATCATAGGAAATCTCCCCTGCCTCATAAGAAGAACGCAGAGCCTTTATTGAAGAAGCAATTCCGGCATCAAGCGAAAGAGAAGCAGAAAAAGAAAGAGTTCCATTCACAATGTCTGAATCAGAGTCCTTCCAGGATTTTTTTTCGGAAGCGGCGGCTCCGGCAGAAACAGACGGCAGAACCTTGTTCCACGAATTCTTATACTCACGCTTTGCCTGCCCGCGCGAAATTTCGGAACGTTTTATGTCAACATGAGATTCCAAAGCCTTCTCAACAGCTTTGTCCGCCGTAAGAACAAGTTTTTCCTCTGCAAAAATAGCGAATGAAAACAAGGAAAAAATCCCTAAAAAAACAATTTTTCTATAAAGAGCCAAAATCGACCTCCAATAAGTTCATGCAGTGTTTTACTGTAGCATACTACATACAAAACGATATTAACTGTAGCAAGTTACAGTTAATTGCTAAATTTACTTTAAAAAATTGTTCTTGCGTTATAAAATATGACTGATGAACGACAGCCACAAAAACGACATTGGATTTCTTTTTAAGAAAATTGATGAGAAACTTGAAAAACAGGTGAATGCAAATTTAAACTCGCTCGGAATAACGTTTGCGCAGCTAAGAGTCCTGATTTTTGTCCACGAGGCGAAAAACCAGCAGACGACACAGAAAGAAATTGAAACATTTCTTGAAGTCTCGCACCCGACGACAAACGGAATAATCAAGCGCCTGGAAGAAAAACACCTTGTAAAAACGGAAATGACATTGAAAAACGGCCGAATGTCAAAAAATGTCGCCATAACAGAAAAAGGAATGGAACTCTGCTCAAAAAACGAGGCGGACAAAAATCTGCTTGAAGACAAGTTCACCGAATGGCTTTCAGAAGACGGAAAAAGCACGCTTAGAGAGTTTCTTTTAAAAATATACGAAAAATTGTGCTAGGAGTTGGTAAGAGGCAGAAAAATATACCCAGTATGTTGGGGAAATATAGTGACTATGTTTTAAAATAAAGTAACTATATTTGGAAATATAGTTACTTTATTCGGGCAACTTAGTTACTTTATTTTTTATGATTTTCTAGACAAAGCGTCATTGCCTATGCTTAATAATTACTCATACTTCTTGAAATTTTCTGCCTGGTCAAAAACTTCCTTAAAGACTTCTTCGCGAGGGACCGGAGGATAGCCGTTTTCATCAAGCAGAATCCGTAAATCTGCCTTCATTTCAGCCTTTACATCCAGACGGTGATTCCAGTCCGTATATTTTACATTCTGGGCAACAAGAAGCTTGACCTTTTTTGCAAGCTCAATCATTTTTTCTTTTGGATACTGATTCTCAAAATTAAAGCGTTTGGCGCAGCTTACAAGAATATCGTAAAACGCTTTTTCCTCAAAATCAATTCCCATAACCTCAAAGGATTTTTTATCTTCCATCATATCGGCAAAAAGCTGATTCAATTGTTCTGCAACATCATCAAGGACCTTGCTTGCAAAATCTTCGTCATTGAAACGATTGTTGTAAGCGATAATCAGACTGTTCAAGCGTTCAGAAAATTCCGTCGCCTTTATTTTGTTCGTTTTCTTATATTCACCGATTGCCTGCTTTAAAAGCTGCTCAAGTATTTTGATTTTTGTATTTGGAAGCGGAAGCCTGTTAATTTTTTCAAGATATTCAGAACTGAACAAATCAAAGTTTGCATTTCTTCCGACCTGAAAAAGTTCCTCCACACCGTCAGATTTTATCGCTTCCTGAATCAGTTTTGAAACGTGGCTATTCATCGTGGCAATATCAGGAGCATCGCCTTTTGTAAGTTTAAAAAGAACCGCGCGGACTGCAATATAAAAATTAATCTGATTTTTTTCATCGACGGAAAATGACTCGCTTGTAGAGCAAAGGTTAAACGCCTTTTTCATTTTGCGAGCAGCTTCCATAAAACGCTTTTCCAAATCTTCAGTAAGCTGAACATACTCAACAGCCTTGTTCAAGGTTTCAAGCTGCTGAAACGGAGTTCCATTATAATACAACGACGCGTTAAACTTGTTGAACATTGCATTGACAACGCTCAATTGGTCTTTCACAATTACAACAGCTTTTTCAGAGTCTTCAAATTCTTCCTGTTCGCCGTCAGTATATTTTTTCAAGGCTTCATTCATTGCCTTTTTGATTCCGATGTAATCGACAACGAGTCCTTTCTCTTTTCCTTTGTAAGTTCTGTTTACGCGGCTGATTGTCTGAATCAATGTATGTTTTTGAATCGGTTTAAAAATATAGATTGTATCAAGACAAGGAACATCAAAGCCTGTAAGCCACATATCGCAGACAATTGCAATCTTAAAATTAGATTTTTCATTTTTGAACTGGCGGTCAAGCTCTTTGCGGTATTCATGATTTCCAAGAAGCTCAAAAAGTCCTTTTGTGTCTTTCGCCTTGTTCTCGGTCATCACCATTTTAACTTTTTCGATTGGTTTTAGTTCCTTTTTTTCTTTTTCAGAAACGAGCGCATCATCTGAGCAAAGTCTTTTTTCATTCCACTGCGGACGCAGGCGAACAAGTTCCTTCCATAAATCAAAAGCAACTTCGCGGGAAGAACAGACAAACATTGCCTTTCCAAGGACAGTGGCACCTTCACGGACGCGGGTTTCATAATGATTTATAAAATCCTCAGCAACGGCTTTGATAACATCAGGGTCGCGCAAAATCGCCTCAAGATTCGTAACAGCCTTTTTGCTCTGCTCAATCTGATTTTCATTTGCCCCGTCTTCTGCACACTGCGCATAATAATTTTCAATTTCAAGAATTTTTTTATGGTCAAGGAAAACTTTTGCAGCCCGTCCTTCATAAACAAGATTCACGGTTATTCCGTCGGCAACAGATTCTTTCATCGTGTAAGTGTCTACAATTTCGCCAAAAACTTT
>NZ_DBKJ01000015.1:11655-16136 GCF_002297325.1 Treponema sp. UBA753
AAACCGAATTTGTGCTCGACAATTCCCTTTTCATCATTTACCACAAATTTCTCATCAAGATTATTTTGCGAACGGTGAGCTTCATCGCTTATGCAGATAATGTTTGAGCGGTCTGAAAGAAGCTTTGTGTCCTCGCTGAATTTTTGAATCGTTGTAAGATAAATGCCGCCGCTCTGACGGTCGCGAAGTTTTTCGCCAAGACTGGAACGGCTTTCTATTGTTTCAATATTCTGGTCGCCGATATAATTCTTTGATTTAAGAAAAAGTTTTCCAAGCTGGTCGTCCAAATCAGTCCTGTCGGTAATAACAATGATGGTCGGACTTTTAAGCGAAGTTGCTTTCATCAATAGCCGGCTCAAGAAAACCATAGTGTAACTTTTGCCGCAGCCTGTCGCACCAAAATAAATTCCGCCCTTGCCGTTGCCGTTTGGTTTTATAGAAGATTTTATGCTTTTAAAAAGTTTTGTTGCCGCAAAGAACTGCGGATAACGGCAGACGATTTTTAGCTCATTGTCGCTTGAATCCGGAAAATACAAAAAATCTTTTATGACTGCAAGAAGCCGCTCCGGTCTAAAGCAGCCGTTAATCATCGTGATTAAGGAACTGATTCCGTCAACTTCCTTGTCTGCGCTTTCAACTTTGCGCCAGGCATAAAAATATTCATAAGGCGAAAAAATCGAGCCCATCTTGGAATTTGCACCATCGGAAATCACTACAAAAGCGTTGTACTTAAAAAGCTCCGGAATGTCGCGGCGGTAACGCACGGCAAGCTGCTTGTATGCATCCTCAATCGTAGTGTTTTCCCTGATTGCAGACTTGAACTCCAGAACAACAAGCGGAATTCCGTTCACATAAACAATGCCGTCCGGAATACGAAGCTGTTCCCTGCCCTGCACTTCAAGCTGATTCACAATCTGAAAAATATTGTTTTCAGGAGTCTCAAAATCAATCAGATTGATAAAAAGGTCTTTTTGGTCAGAATCATCGCGGCGGATTGTAAAGCCATTGCAGATAAAATCCAAAATCCGCCTGTTTTCATCATACAAATCCGAAGAGACATTTTTGATTTTATTCACAGCTGCCGAGATTTCGCTTTGAGTAATATTCTAGTCTGAATATCGGAACAAAAGAAAATTTCTAAGAACATCAGTCAAAAGAACTTCCGTTTTGTCGTGGTGGATTTCGCTTCCAGTAAGGTGTGCGTAGCCTGCTTTCTCAAACAGTTCAATAATGGAAAGTTCCAGTGCGTGCTCGTCGAATTGCATTTTATCTGTCTCCGGTTTATTTAAATTTCCTGCTGAATGATTCGGCCGTTTTCTTTTTCTGACTTATAAATATCATAAATATAAGAGGGACTTTCAAGATACAAACCTGTTTCAATATTGTTCAGCTTTGAAAAAGTTTCTGATGTGTAAAGCCGCTGCATTGCCTCAAGAACCGGGACTTTAAAATCTTCCATTATAAAAGAAACAACATCATCCGTGATGTATTCAATCAGCTGTTCCTGCTTAGACATTTTCAACCCCAGTTTTTAAAAGATATGACAACGCTTTTTCTGTATGAAACGAATATTGGTCTGTCAATTTCTTGAATTCCATTTCTTTTACTAAAGTTTCAACAGAAATAAGCCCGTCCGAAAACTGCCTGAAAAACTGAATGTCAACATTTGAACCGTGATAAAGCGTCATTGAATCTTGTCTCCGTTTTTCTGGCAAATCTGCGTCATATCAGAAACCGCATCAGCAAAAGAAAGCGTATGCTCAACATCATAAAATTCCGTAAGAAAATCCAAAGCCTTGTGCTCCAGCAGATATAAAAATGACTGAGTTTTAGAAAGCGACTTAGCCTGCGCGAATTCATTCACACACGCGACTGTATACCGGATTTGATTTTGCTCCTGATTTGACATAAGCACAATTCCTATAGATAAATTATAACATACTTTGTGGCATAGGAAAATAATGGAAAAGGGAATGTTCCAATGCGTGCTTATCTAAATGCATATTCAGAATTTCAAAATTTATCCTAATTAATGATAATATTTATTGATTATATTGTGTTGAAAAATTTTGAAAGAATAAAAGGAAAAAATAAAAAAAACGGAATGAATCTGTATCGTAAAACGGCTGGATCCATTCCTTATAGAACATAAACGTTCAAGTTCAATACTCAAAATATATAACAAATTTATTGTTCTGTCAAAATAATTTTTTATATTCTTTGTAAAAACGAAATACAAATACATAAACAGAAACAATATTATTATTTGTTTTATAATATGCCGCATGTTTTCTGCAACGCTTAAAAAAAGCATCCACCTCTTTTAATCTCTTATTTAAAACATTTCTTGTTTTATCCAAAATTTTAAAAACCATAAGAACATCTAAAAAATCTTGAACGACTGGATTAGTCAGATAATGCTTCAGTTTTTTTGTATCTATAAGCGGAAAATTTCTTTTTATTGAATCTCTAAGAGCATTGTTTATAAACGGTTAAGAATACATGAGTTATGAGCCGCAGCATTTCTCATTATTCGGACAGACCATAAATATTGCGACACACTGTTTCCAATTGGAAATCTTTTTATATAGAAATCATAGAATCGAGTAAGTTCACCAAATGAAATAACTTCTACAAAAACCCATATTGGCAAATCCTCGATATTGTTTTTAATAAGTCGAGCAGAATAACCTGAATTATCAGAATGTTCTTTTAAATTATCTTTTATGTCCTTATTTTCCTCAAGAAAATCTGATACAACTTTATATCCGTCATCAGATTCATTTTGTTGAGATGCAGCCAATAATTGGACTTTAATAAAATGCTCAATATCAACAGTCATTTTAAACACAAGTTCTCTAAAATACATATCCAATCTTGCCAAATCTTGAAGATATGAAAAATCCAAACCAGAATATTTATTTCTAACAGGATTTTTTACATAGTTTTTTGCATAAGACTTCAATTTAAAATAATAAGTATTATAAAGCAGATAATTTCTTGCCTCTTCTTCAGATACATATTTAAATGTAATATTCTTAGATTTTATGTCATTGATAATTTCTTCAACCGAAAGTTTTGGCTTTCTATGCATTGTCATTTTCCTCTCTTTGCCTATTTGCAATCTGCGAAACGAGAAGTTGTTTTAACCGAGCAAGTTTTTCAATTTCCTGATAATTATTTTTCAAGTTCTGAATTATCTTTGCAAGATCTGTTTTACTTCTAACTTTTTCATCAGGGACAACAAGCAAAAGTTTTTCGATAAAATCTTTACTTAAATTGTTTTGTGCTCCGCCATTTGACATTAAACTTATTTCTTTCTGATTCGCAAGAAGTACAAAATAAAGATATGCAGAATCATTTAAGTTTTTACAAATCATTCCACAAACAGCCTGATTCGTTGTTGCTTCAATATTCAAATATCCGACTTCACCAGCAGTAACTCCATACATAGCCATAAGAACAGTATCTTTTGGCAACAACTTAGTCGATGTTTCATTCAATGCTTTTTTTGTTATAAACTCTTCAACTGAAATTGTTACATTATTATGAACTTCACCTGACTTTAACCAAGGTATTGTTCCATTCTGCCAATAATCAATTTCTGTTCTTGAAGGAGTTGAACCAGATTTCATTTCCTTGCAAAAATCTTTGACAGATTGAATTTTCATTGAAACATTCAATTTGTCTTTTATTTCTTCAAGTTCATTATCTGTATAATTCAATAATAAATTTGGATTAAAAATCTGCTTTACAATGTTCTTTCCCAATTCAACCAACTTTTCGTTTATCTTCTGTTTAATTTTGATGCGGTTTTCTATTGCGTTGTAGGCATCTACGATTTTCTGCTGCTCTTCGAGTGGAGGAACTGGGAGTTCAACACGGCACATTTCTTCCCAGTCAAATATTTCCCGAACGCTTCCGTGTGATTTGTAACGGGCATAACGGTCAAACTCTGGACGAAGAAACCACAACATCAGATATTCCGGCAAAAGTTTTGAAATATCTATAATTTCAAAAACAGAATAAGAACTTGAAATAATGCATTCCGGTTCTTTAAGCAATGCAATCGTAATTTTTTCGCCATTTCTGGAAGTAACCGGACCATAGGCAAACTGATCTTTCTTTACTACTTTATATGATTTGAAATCAGTTCCGATTGTATTTGCAATTGACTCAATAAAGCATTTGTTGATACTCAATCCCAACAATTTATTTACAGATAAATCTCTATTGCGAATATCAACTTGCCGTATATATTCACCCAGCTTTTTCAATTCACTCATCTACTTCTTTTCTCCAGCTTTTGCTTCTTTTTCCAAAGTCCGTATTGTTTCCAAATACGCCTGTTCAACTGGGGAAAGATTTTTCTGAATGAATTTTTGATATTCTCTTTCTGCTTTTTCAAGAGCCTGCTTATGACTTACCGAGCCTGCGCCTTCCAAGATTTCTTTTCCTGTGCCAGAAAGAATTCTGTCCAG
>NZ_DBKJ01000074.1:0-12229 GCF_002297325.1 Treponema sp. UBA753
ACGCCGCAAAGTTTTATCTCCGGCAAAGTTTCAATCCGTTTTACAATTTCAGGAAAAACAGAGCCTTTTTTTATTGAACCCACAAGAGCTTCCCCTATAAAAATTCTTCCAGTTCGACCTACATCAACTCCGCCTTCAACATACTCACTTTCATCTAGCTCGCGTTCTTCCTGAATAAGAGCCGCCGCTCGCTCCAAAGAAACAACTTCCACGCTATTTGCAAACGCATTTGCATAAATAGAATTTTCTGATTTGGCATCAGCATTTAATGAGCAAGGAGCTGGATTAACAGATAATTGCCCCGCAAGAGCCTTTATAAAATCTGCCTTGCCGCCGCCATTTGGTCCAACAACAAGCCAAGCCTGCTTCGCTTCCATTTGCCAAGAAATATTTGAAAGCACAATGCCTTTTTTATTTTCAATATTACAGTTTTTAATCTTTATGAAAAAATTTGTATTCTGATTCATAACTTTAATATAACACAAACAAAAAAAAGTTTCAGATTTTTTATAACACGGCTGCAGGTCTATTGACTAAAGTTCAATAAAAGTGTATAAAACTATATATATGTCTCCCTCGTCTAGTGGTTAGGACATCGGGTTTTCATCCCGACAACATGGGTTCAATTCCCGTGGGAGATGTAAAAGGACTATCTTAGGGTAGTCCTTTTTTTATTTAGAACCGATAAAATTTCATTTTTATAATACAACCTTCACCATGCCAGTCTAAATAATCAGCAACCACCAGTGATTTCATCAAGAAGTTCATCATTTACTTGAAAAAGTTCAATTGATTCAATCATAATTTATTCTTTTTAAACAAATCGCAATTCCAACTTTCTAGCAATTATATGGCATTTTGATTAATGGTTTTTATTGCGGCAAAGATTTTATTTTGAGCTTCAACACCGAATAATGTAAAAAATTTAGGTCTGTCAAAAGGGGCTCTTCCTTTCATAAGTGCTTCTATGTTGATTTCACCTTGCTCAACAATTATATCTATTAATCTTTGAACAAATTCAATCTGCATATTATTCATATTTGTATCATTAATAAACTCAGCAAAAACTGCGTTTATGGCATTTCGATCCATTTTTGTTATTCGTCGAATAAAAAATCCTATGTCTTTACCTTCGCTTAATTCGTTGAACATATCTTCATTTCCAAGTTCTTCCTTAAAAATATGGTTAAGCCTAGCAAAATCTTCTGGAGCAAGCCGTTGATTTGTTCTGAGCTTGTTAATTGCCGGATCATTCATGTGTTCTGAAAGATATGAATCAACTTTTTTCTTATATTCATCAAAATTGTCTGCAGGAGAAGGATTTGCGCTTCCAAAAGGAACATCAATATCTGCTAGACTGTCATCATAATTTACAAAAATAGGTTCAGTTCTGATATTATCCACAGCGAATTGCGCCAGACTTCGAATTTCTTTTCTGATTTTTTCAAAGCCTAAAACAGTTAGACCATCGTAGTAATCGTTCATAGCAAGTCTATGCAGCAAAACAAGATGTTCATTTACTGCATTAATGGTGGTTTTTCTTAAAAGCTGTTCTGCGACCGTTTTTATTTTTGCTCTGTACAGATTAATTGACAACCCCGCAGTGCTTGCTTCCATAATTCCATAACAAAAATTGTCAAAACCTTTTGCGTATTGGTCAGTTTCATCATAAAAAACAAGCGGTGCTATATGAGTATTCAGATTAAGCAAATCTTCATCAGATAAACAGTCAAACGACTTAATATTCTGAAATTTTAAAACATGTTTCTGCACTAGATGTACCGGTGTGAGCGATGTATTCAATGCTTCTATCTGCGCATGAACCTCATTTACAAGTTGTGTTCTGTAGTCAAAAAATTTCTTGTCTGCCCAAGCCGAATCCTGCAACTGCTTAATAATTCCGCATTTATGAATAAAAATTCTTTCGCTAAGAGATTTTGCAGCCGCCCCTTCAATTCCATTTTTTTCCTCGCGGAAATATTCGAAGTTTCTAAGATAGTCAAAAATATAAAAATACTTTTTGCCTATATAAGAGCCGGTTTCATCAGTACAAACTAAATTTGGTGCAAGACGAGTGCCACGACCTATCATCTGCCAAAACTTAATTTTGCTTCTAATTTTTTTATAAAAAACAAGATTCAAAACTTCTGGAATATCCACGCCTGTATCAAGCATATCGACACTAACCGCTATTTGAAGTTGAGAATCCGATTTCTTAAACTCTTTGATTGTCGCTTTTACTTTTGAATCATCGCAAACAATTCGCTGACACATCTTGCCCTTGTACTGAGGCCAATATTTATTAAACGTATCCACAATATGCTGGGCATGATTTTTGTTATACGCAAAGACAATAGTCTTTCCAAGCTTGTCGCCGCCTTCTGTTTTTATTCCTTTAGACATCAAATCTTCTAAAACCTGGCGAGTTGTATTTTCGTTGAACACATATTCATTAATCGCTTTAGGAGGAATTTCTTCAAAAGGTTCTCCACTTTCTTCTTCTTTTTGGCGGATTTTTTCTAAATCTTCCTCAGTTAAATTATCCAGATTAATTCCTTCATCCATAAAAGTTGAAGTCTTTTCAATAGCATGATATGGAACAAGGTAGTTTGCATTTACTGCGGTTTCGTATTCATAAACATCAGTTGGAACATTATTCTGAAGGTCAAAGAATTCAAATGTCGATTTTTCTACATCGCGGCGAGGCGTTGCTGTAAGCCCTACTAAATAAGCATCAAAGTATTCAAAGATTGCTCTATACTTTTTAAATATAGAACGATGCGCTTCATCTATGATTATCAAATCAAAATGAGCAGGCGAAAAAGTTCTGTTTCCATCTTTATTTTTTTCTGTATCAATGGCATTGAGAATTGTAGGATATGTACTAAAGACAACTCTAGCCCCTTTGTTCTGTTCTTTGTCTTTTGAATCTAAAAGATTGCAAATGGTTGTTTCTGGACAGTTATCTCTAAAAGCTTCATACGCTTGCTCAACTAATTGAATACGGTCTGCAAGAAAAAGGACATTTGTTATTGCGTGTCCACGACTTAATACATCTACAATAGAAATAGCAGTGCGAGTTTTTCCAGTTCCTGTTGCCATAACAAGAAGGAATTTTCGAATCTTCTTTTCTAGTTCTGAACAAACAGAACGTATTGCTTTCATCTGATAAGGGCGTCCAGAAATATCTGCATTAATCTTTATAGCAGATAAATTTTGTCTAAGCGCACGACGGTCCATAAGTTTCTGCAAATCATCCATGCTAAAAATCATGCTTACAGTTCTAGGCGCATACTGCAAATCATCCCAGAAAAAGGTTTCAAATCCATTGGTATAAAAGATAAACGGACGGCGACCAAACTTTCGTTCAAGGCAATCTGCGTACAAGACCGCCTGCTGCTTACCAATATTTGGATCTTTGGTTGTTTTCTTTGCTTCTATTACAGCAAGTGGAGAACCATCTTTTCCAAACAAGGCATAATCAATGAACCCTTTTTTGCCCGGAATATTTTCCATGTCGTTTACAGGAAATTCTTCAACGACTTTAACTCCATCTATGCGCCAGCCGATAGTTTTAAGATCTTCATCAATAAACATCTTGCGAGTTTGGAATTCGCTAAGGTCTTCAAGCTTAAGTTCTGATTTATTTGCTGGATTTTCTTTACGATTTTGAATTGCCGCCTGAGCTTGTTCAAGCTGCTTCATTAATTCTGCAATTGTGTTATCTTTTTTATCTAATTCGTCTTTATACTTTTGAATTTCTTCTCTGCTAGCCTTTGTAGCTTTTGAAACCGAAATTACAACCTTGTTCGCAGGAATTGCATTTACATCAAAGTGCCTTTGCTCGTAATCTTTTCCATATGTGTAGTCAATCCAGTTTAAAACATTAAAGAGTGCCTTTAAGGAAAGAAGAACATATTTTTTATCTACGGCATAAGTATCGTGAACACCGCTGTTCCCAACTTTTATGACTGTCTGCATAGCTGTTTGAATATCGTAAGGAACTGCATTTACAAAAGTTGGTTCATGCACAAGAACTTGAATGGAATCATCATAAGGGCGATGTAAATCCCTGTCTACAGAATACATCCATTTTACAGCTTGTTCCAAAGATTTACGGGCAGCAAAAGCTGCAAACACAGTATTCTTGTTATACTGAAGTTCTGCCTGAATGGCCATCTGGCTAAAGGCTGAATAGTTTTTATCGTAAGCCAAGAAATCAAAGTTTGACATAAACTGCTTTCCTTTTAAAATAACATCCCTTTATTATACAACCTTTTTAGGGTATTTGCTATTTCAAATTTTGATTTTGCGATTAGTCGAAATGCTTAAATTTTGTATTAACTCAGATACTTTTTGTGTGAATTTTTCACATTTTGCTGGTCTACGATAGCGTATTCCATCGTAGTATCTATTTTTTGATGCCCCAAAAGCTTCTGAACCTGCTCAATCGGCATACCTTTATCTATAGCACGAGTTGCAAGAGTGCGCCTGAACTTATGCGGATGTACTTTATTAATTTCCAAACTGCGTCCTAGTTTACGAAGCATTATTTCAACTCCTGCAATTTCAAGCCTGTTATGAGGTTCAAGCAAACCTACAAACAAAGCCTCATTTTCATCTTTTCTGGAATTCAAATAATTCTGCAAATGCAGTTTTGTTCTGGCATCAAAATATACGATTCTTTCTTTGGAACCTTTACCAAGAACAATACATTCACGGTTTACAAAATCGACATCAACTCTGTTAAGTTTTACCAGTTCTCCAACACGCATGCCTGTAGATGTAAGAATATCAATTATTGCTAAATCACGAATGCACTTACAGTTATCACGAAGGCGTTCTAATGCTTCATCGGAGTATGTTTCTTTAACTTGTTTTATTGTTTTTATTTTGTGGATTCGTCTAACTGGACTTTTCAAAATGTAATCTTCATCTTCAAGCCAGGTAAAAAAGCTGGAAAGAATACGCCGGATATTATCAACTGTCTGCTTTGATGCATTGTTTTGCTTCTGATACTCGCTTAAGTATACACGCAAATCTTCAGTTTCAACCTGATTAAATGGTTTCTGCAGGCTTTTAATCAGATTATCAAGCGTTGAACCATAATAACTGATTGAACGAAGTGAACAGCCTTCAATCTGCTTAGCCGAAAGAAACTCTTCTTTCAAGGCTGCGTTATCTTTACCGTGATTTAGTGTTTGAGAATCTAAAGCAACGATATCCACGTTAAAAAAGCAATGCTCAAGGACTTCACACAGTTTCTGTCTTTGAGCATTGTTCAGTACACCAGACATTTCCAGCTGAATTTGATTAATCAATATCTTTTTCATTATAAGCTCCTTAATTTGAGCTTATAATGAATGTTTATTTTAACGGAGAAATTTTTTCAAAATGTTCGCCGCTGACTGCAAGATTCCAAGCGGCATAGGCTTCTTCTTCATGTAGTGCAAGCCAGCCTATTACCATCTTTAATTGTCTTGCAGGTAATTTTCCAGCTAATAATTCTCCATCGATGCCAAATATAATGTTTCTGGTGCAATATCAATTTCACCATCTAACCAAGATACAAAACCATGCGTTACTTTTGCTGTACGGCGGTTTTCTTCGGATGCAAGAGGCGCAAAGGCAGAACCTTTATCAAGCAGACTTGTAACATCAAAAAGCCGAGTTTCTCCAGTTGAAAAATCTACTAGCATCATTCCGTCATCAAGAATCTTTATAGAGGCAACTTCAATTTCTGGAACTAATTCTCCTGCATAACAAATGCCGTTTTTTATATACATCGCAAGCTCCTGTTAGCTTATTATACTACGACTGATAGAATAATTCATCCAAAATATTCGCCGCAGCAAACAGCTTGCCGAATCTTGCTACGCAAAATATCGCTGCATAAGAGATTTGTACAAAGTTTCCGCCTTTTTAAGCGATTTCTGCACGGTAAATTTTAATTTGATGAGCAAGTCGAGTTTTTATAATTGTGAAAAAAAACTTTTATATATTTCAAGATGTTCAAATTTTAGGTTTGTCCAAAACCAGAGTGAAAGCTGAATAAGATATTTTTTTAGCTCGCACATAGATTTTTCCGGCTTTTCAAAGATTTTATGGTTTTCGTACCCTACAGCAAAACATTCTCCACCACAGACATATCTTGCCCAGCATTTTTTGCAGTAAATTATTTCATCTGCATAAAAATTTTCAAATATCTTTTTCTTTTCTTCAAAAAGACCTTCATCAAGATTTCCCAGTATTGCTTCTTTATTTTCAACAAATGCAGGACAAATCAGAATATTCTCTTTTGAATCAACTGCAAAAGAATTTATGGCAGCAGAACATCTGTAAAAAATACGGACAGGATGCAAAGTTGTCTTTAAAAATTTTGCAAGAAAATCTTCGCTTTTATAAAAAGTATAAAAATATTTTTTATTTCCAAAACAAAGTTGTTTATAAAGCCATTTTATAAAGATATCATAGGACTTTTTTATAGCTTCGATTGAATCCTTGTTTACAGAATTACAGTTTCTTGCATTTAACCGAACAGGCTTCATTCCTATAACTTCAGGACTAAAAGAATTAAGTAACTTAAAAATCTGTAAAAAATCATGGTTTTGCGCTGAGTAAGTTGCGGCAATACCAAAAAAATCTTTGTTTTCAATATTATTTATATTTTTTGAAACAATTTCATAATTCAATCCTATTCTTGATTTTTCGCAAAACTCTTTTTTTCCATCCAAACTTACTCCAAATAAAATTCCATTTTTCTTGGTAGATTGTAATATCAAGTTGAAACAAGATATTTAAGCAGCATTTCTATGTGAAGCGCAGCTTTATCTTGGAATCTGCTTGCTTCTATATCTTTTTTCTCAATTTTGAACAAGAAGACACCCTCTTTCAGGCAGATTCAGGTTGTTTTCTTGTTTTTTTTTGCCCATTTCATTCAGCCGGTGAATTTACGGGTTCAACTCCCGGTTTTGGGCTTAGGCTTTTGCCTAGAATTTTTTCTCTTTCGGAAGAGCAACTAAAAAACCTCATGGGCGGGCAGAACACAGTTGAACTTTCGAAAGAGTTTCAACGGAAGGAAATAATATGGTAATAACGTACTCAAGCATGAAAGGCGGAGTCGGAAAGACAACCGACTCAATTCTGACGGCGACAAACCTCGCCGCAAGAGGATTCAAGGTTCTTTATTTCGACCTCGACCCGAACAACTCCGGCACAATGTACTTCACGGCAGGAATCGAGAACATAGCGGAGACTATCGAGCGGTGCAATGTCTTTGAAAGCCTCAGCCACAACAGCATAAAGAACTACGCTGTTCAATCACGAGTCGAGAACATCGACATCATTCCCAGCCACCTGAACATTCACAAGCTTAGAGGAATCGGCTACAACGAGCTTCAGAAAACTCTCCGGGACAACGGCTATGACTATGTCGTGATTGACACCGCTCCGAATTATGACAACATCGTCATAAACGCGCTGATTGCAGCCGACATAATCCTCACTCCGCTAGAATTCACATCCTTCAATCTTACGACAACAAAATTTCTCCAGCGTCAAATCTACGACGACTGTCCGCAGCAGGCCGAAAAATGGTTTCTGCTTTACTCTCACTGGCAGGAAAGAATGTCTGTTTTTCCGACATCAACGCAGTCCCAGTTCGTGGAAGTGTTCGAGAGCGAATTCCAGAACATTCTCGATGTCCACATTCCGCAGACTTCCGCCGCTGACAAGTATGTTCAGACAAACGAGAAAGTCAGCACGAAAAGCAGGATTGTCGGCACAAGAAGACTCGCCGTGGAAATAAACAAGCTTGTGAATATGCTCGCAGAGAACAGCGCTGAAGCAGAAATATTCTGACCGGCACGTGCCGGCTCTTCCTACAAGGAGTGTGATAAAAACTATGGCAAAGACGCTTAACATAATAACCGCAGGAAAAAATCTGCCGTTCGCAAACAACGGACTTAAACTGTCCGAGAACATCCTTATCGAAAAAATCGAGGAGCATGAAAAATTCAAGAATCTGTTCTCTATAGACAAGGCTCTTCTCGACCGCATTGCAAAAGACATGGAGAAAAACAAATTCGACTCAAGCCAGCCTGTCCATATCTGGGTGACAAAAGACGATGGTGGAACTGAGCACAACTATCTGATAGACGGATACACAAGAGTCGCCGCCTGCAAAATGGCCGGAATAACTATGATTCCGTACTTCAAGCATACATTCGCGACTTTCGATGAGGCTCACCGCTATGCGCTCCACCTGCAGACCGACAGAAGAAACCTTAGCGGAATAGACCTTTTGAAAAATATCCAGGAGCTTATGGGAAGCGACTATATCCAGAGCATCGAGGGAAACAAGAACGAGGCTATAGGAAAAGAACTTGGAGTGTCTGAAAAAACAGTCGAGCGCGCGAACAAAGTGAACAACATGGCGAGCGACGAGCAGATTGAAAGAATCGAGAACGGAGAGGCTTCCCCGAATCAGATTTACAACGAAATCGTCGAGCAGGAAACCGTTGACGAAGAGGCGACTGATGAGCAGCTGGAAAGAATTGAATCAGGCGAAGCAACAGTAAAGGACATCTGCAAGGAAATCAAAGCTGAGAAAAAATCACGCAAGGCGTCAAAGAAGAAATCTTCCGACGACGACATTTCCGAATCTCTCTCCACAAACGAGGGAACGCCCACCGGACTGAACTTCAACCATTCGGACGGAATCGAGCGTCCGTCATACAGGCTTTCTCCTGAACAGGATTCCGAGCGTACAAGGGAACGCAAAGCCGCTTACGAAGCCGGGCTGAAAAAAGGCAGCGAGCTTGCTTATGAAATCTACGACTTCATTCTGTCTGAAATTGAGAGCGGAAAATCTGCCGAGGAAATCCGCAATGACAGCCATTTTGCAGATTTCTCCACGGCAAGAATCTACAGGGCTTTCAGTCTGGACGACGAGCAGAATCAGGAAGAAGAACAGTCTGATTCAGAAAATGATGACTCAGATATTTCTGATTTTGATGATGTATTTGATGGAGATGAGCGACCATGGCAGATTTAAATTCCATCATCAGAATTTTAATTATTTTGGTTCTTATAGCAACTGCATCATGGATTATAAACTATATCATAGTAGTTTTTGTATGCAATAGAAGCAAAGAATTTTTCTTTGAACAATTTTTTGATTTTCTTATAGCAGGAATATCCTTTGCTGTGCTAATTTGTCCATTTTTGTTGTTATGTAAACCCCATGATAAATCTTCTGATGAAAAAAACTGTTATGAAATCACCGTTAATGAAAAATCATTCAAAACTTCTGGCTTCAAGACAAAAACGGACGGCTCAATAGAGTTCACTGCTGATGATGGAACAATAATCCGTGCTTCAGACTATGAGATAAGAAAACTTTCAGGCTCTAATGATATTTCAGAAGGAGAGAACAAATGATAAAGGCCTTCAATTCAATAAAAGAATTTCTTCTGGCAGTTTACCAGGTTATGTTTGTCGATGCCAAGGAACGATATGAGTTGACAGAATTCTATCTGGAAAAATGCCGCCAGAGCGACAATGCAAGGAATACAACAACAAAATGACCGCAGGACAGTTTGCAGATATTGTAGCCGAGATGAGAGCGGCAAGAAAAAAAGAAGAACAGCTGAACCTGTTTGAGGAGAACAAGGAATGAAAAGGAAAAAAATGATTCTTGCAGCAATCAAACTGACCATTTCAATCATACTTACGGTTATCGCTGTCGGATTATACATAACAGGCGCAGATACTGAAAGTTTCATAGCATATTCTTTTTTATTCAACGCATTTGTGGTTGCGGACATTATTTCTGAAATAGCCAAGCGTAAAAAAAGAAGGAAGCGAAAAATGCCCCAGATTCTCATAAACAATAACGGCATAGACCTGGAGGAAATCGAGAGAATGCAGAATGAAAAAGATGGAAATTCAATACAAGAAAAACCGTGCTCAAAGAACTTGAAAAACAGAAAAGATAGCTTGAATCAGGAGAAACAGCCAAAAATGAAAGAAATAAAAAGAATCCCTACCCAAAAAACAAAAAGAACCGCAATTTTTACAGCCATAAAGCTTGCCCTTACAGTTCTTTTTCTAATTCTAAATATCTCAGTTATGGTCACCAATGGAGAAAATCTACTGCTGTTAATTTCCTTTATTCTGGTAACTCTTGCCTGCATTGCGCTGCAAATAATTGAACATATCCGAGAAATTAGGAGCTGCAAGCTATGAAAAATAAATCCCTAACATTACTGCTTTTTATAATTCCAATGTCATTTTTCTCATGCGATTCAGTGCCAGTGCAATATGGAAACTACGACAACGTCAAAACAGTCAAAGCGACGGACTGGGACAGCAGATATATCATAAAAACTGATTCGGAAGAATACATAGTATGGAATGTCAGAAACAGCCTCTATAAAAGCCATGACTATCTAAAAAGAAACACTGTCTCTTTCAGGAAAGGAAACACGGAAACAACAATCGTGCAAGTGGATGAGCCTACAGACAAGAAAAGCGTTACAGCCGTATACAGCACAGCAACAAGAATAACAATCTATTCAACAATTCTTACCGTTGAAGAACTTTCAGGGAAGGAGAATCCAAAATGACAAAAATTGAAAAAGAAATTTTCGGCAAATGCAGAACAGCCTTTGAAAGCTCGTGCTGCGCAGAATTCCGTCTTTATTCAGATGAAAAATTCTCCGCAGAAGCAATGAAAATTCTCAAATCAAAAGACTTCTCTTTTTCACTGGAGAAATCAGAGGAGACACAGCAGTCATGTTTTTCAGCAATTCTTTCCCCAAAAGAATCCTATGCCTGCCTTTGTTTCATAGCAAAAATACGGCACGAGGAAAACATTGAGCAGGATTTAAAGAAAATCATTGATGCGATTGAAAAGAATACAGAGAGAGACAGCGAATAGTTTATAACAAGGAGAATAACGAATGAAGAAAAATGAAAAGGAAACTGCCTTTTTGATTGCTGTATGTGCCTTTATCTCATTGCTTATTTTGAGTCCATTTATATTTTTTCTACTTAGCAATGAACACAAGACGGAAACAGTATATTCAAATTATATGACCATCAAGAACAAATATACAAAAGTAAAACCAGCAGAAAAAGGGGCTTTTGCAATTCTAGGTGGTATCAGTTATATCAACTTTACAGAATCTCCAGAGGAAACTTTTTACTACCTAAAAACTGTCAGGAATATTTCAATATTCAAAATAGACAAAAACGGAAACAGAAATTATTCCCATAAAATTATTCAAAAAAGAAATCACAAAGTTTCCAAAGAAATTTACGACAAGTACAACATTGGGGACAGGCTTGTGCTTGATAAAGAAAACGAATGTTGGAATATGCCAGAAGATATAAAACTTGAAACAGTGGAGAATAAAAATTGAAAAGACTGGAAAAAATAAAAAGACTCATAATAACAGCAATTCCCTTGGCAGTCTTAATACTGTTCTTCCTTGCAACAGAAAAGGAAATATTAAGAACAGTCCTCTTGATTATGATTATAGCCTTGACAATTTACTTTCTGCACATTTTGGGAAAAATTGTTGATATTGACAACATAAAAGAATTTTCTGATAAAAAATTAATATCAAAAAGAAAGTACATGGAAATAGAATTTTTTAATCTTGAAAAAGAATGCTGTTACTTTCCAATCGGTGAAGACTACAAAACCGCATTTTGCAATATGAACAAAATAGAAAAAGAATATGAAAAACGGTTTTGTATTTCTTATGCTCCGTTTGCAGAAATTAAAAGCATAGAAGATAAGAATTATCCATATAAATATATCATATCAATATATTCATTTATTGAATCAAAAAGAACAGGAGAAATCATAAAAAGAAAACTGCTGGAAAAACTTTCAAATACAAAAGATTTTAACCTTTCTGATTTTGACTTGCCAGAAGAAATTATAAATGAAGCTTCCTATGCGTTTTCTGACTGGCGAGTTTTGTAAACAAACTGGAGAGCAGCCATGAACTACATATCTACACTCCAGCAGAAAGGATACATCGAGACTCTCTCAAACCGCACGGAAACTGTCCATGCGCAGAAGTTCACAGACGATGACTTCGCCGCAAGGATAACGTCAGTCTTTCTTCCGTTTATCGACAGGGACATTCCAGACGGAAAATTCATTCTGATGCAGGAAAAACTCAAGGGGATTCTCCGTGAGCACGGCAGGAAT
>NZ_DBKJ01000055.1:0-5491 GCF_002297325.1 Treponema sp. UBA753
TAAGCCCGTATTCAAGAGGACAGCGGATGTCTTCCTCAAGTTTTTTTTCGTATTTTGCCATAAAAAATCACCTTTAAGTTTTTTTGCAGCTAGACTGAATCTTTTGGCTAAAAAATCAACGGGCAGGCGGGATTTTCCGACTGACCATTTTATTTTCATGCTAATTATAACTTAAAGGCGCAAAAAAAATATAGTTGCCGCTGTTTTTTTAGTTGCCTATTACAGTTACAGTTCCTTTTTGTTTTCTGCTCCTGGAGTTGTAACAATAACTTTTTCTGGCGTAATCACAAGAGCGCCTTTTGCCGTAGCCGCGCCGTTGAACATTTTTTCAACCATCTCCTTAAATGTCTCAACAAGATTTCCTTCGGTAAAATATTCAGCAGTTCCCTTAATCTGGTAGCCCTCAAGACTTTTCGCGTCATAAACAGAAATTGCAATCTTGCCATTGTCTGCCTTTAAGTTTTTCAGAGTTGTATCAAGAAAAACATCGCCGACAACAAGCTTGCCGTCTTCGGTAACATCCTTGAATGCAACTGGAACAACATTCGGCTCGCCGTTGCTGCAAGTGGCCAAATCCCACATTCCGTTTTTAAGCAATTTGATTACAGATTCGTTAAGCATAAAAAATCCTCCTGACATTACGTCAATAATTCAATGTTAGATTTTATCGTACGATGTGCTTACTATATCCGATTTACTTGCAGAATTAAATATATTAGCAAATTTATAAGTTACTATTAAATTTATTAGCGGCTTATATAATCATTTATAGATTGTTTTATTCTGAAATTTGACTATATTTAGATTGAAGACTAAAAAAAACAGACTGGAGACAAAAAATGAAAATTGCGACGACTTACGACATTTTGACAGATTCGGTTTTTCAGCATTTTGGAAAAACAAAAAATTTCAAGATTTACAATATTGAAGACGGAAAAGTTACAGGCTCAAAGGTGATTGACAACGGCGGCTTTGGTCATCACGACCTGGCGGCTTACCTAAAAAATCTCGGCGTTGAAATTTTGATTCTTGGAAACCGCGGACAAGGCGCGATTGACGCGCTGAACAATGCCGGCTTAAAGCAGATTGCCGGAATCACCGGGAATCCCGATGACGCCGTAAAATCATTTTTGAGCGGAACCTTAAAAGGAAATCCGGACGCAAAATGCAATCACCACGGCGGCCATCATCATGAATAAATGATGAATAATGGCGCGAGAGAAAAGTCTCCGCACGATCCGCATGCGTTGCGTTTTACCCTCTTCCGCCGTTTAAAACTGCGAACAGCGTTTATAATTTTTAATTAAAAAATCATGACTTCTTTACAGGCTGCAACTTAAAAATCAGCTCAGACTTGTCTTTTCCAGACTCTTCAAAAACACGATTCAAGATTGAAAGTTTTGCGGCGGTTGAATTTGCCTTGTAAACATACAGGCAATTTGCAATTTTTGCCCAGTCGCTGTTCATTTCTGAATTTTTAAAAACTATGTTTCCAAATGATTCATTTTTCGCAAGACTTTTTATTCCAAACGGATTTTCCGAATAAATTTGAACAAGAACATTTACGAGCATTTCAGCCCAGACACCGCATCTATGCTCCTGAGAATTTCCGTAAGTGTAGGAAGCAAGAATTCTTCCTGTAAGGTCATCGCTATCTTCCAGCGAAATCTCATCCAAGTCATTCTCTTTCGGAATAAAATTCGTTTTCGGGAAGTTCCACATTTTCAGTGCTTTTTCAACAAGCAAAGCGCATCTTCTTTCTATTTCTTCCAAACCCCATTTCTCAAGGCTGCATAAAGACTTGTTCAGACGCAAACCGCTTTCCTTGAAGCCTTTTTCGCAGTCTCTTTTTTCTGCAAAGGATTTGTTGCTGTAACTTGAATTGTAACCGGTCAAAGTAAGGTTTCCCAATGTATGAAGTTTTACATCGTGTATTTCCTGCCAGTTTTCTCCAAGAGAAGATTTCCACTGCTGAGTCAAAGTCTGCGGCATTATATGTTCTATGCTCAAGTCGCCCTTGTTCATCAACTCAACCACATTCACATATTCAACGGAATCTTCGTTTTCAAAGCGGTCAAAAAGATATTCTTTGTTTTTCTTTTGCATTCTGTAAATGTTCTGTTCCCTCAATGCCTGAACAAATTCTGAGTCTTTAGGAAAAGCCGCGCTTCCTGTCTTGTTTTCAAGAATGTAAATCAGAACATCTGAATAAGAATTTTTCTCATCAAGATTTTTCTTAACATCATAATGAAGCGTGCAGAAAATTTTGTTCAAGGCATTTGTCGCATATCCCGAACAAATCATTCTCCTGAAAATAAAAGACTCTATGCAGCTGAGAACTTTGACAGTCTCTTCTTCCGAAATTTTCTGATTTTCATACATCTCAAAAAAAGCCAGAAAGAACGGATAAATAACCGTCATATCAATATGATTCAGCCGTTTTACAAATTTTGACACTTTTTCCGATGAAAAACTGCTGTTTATTATCTTGCTGTAGATTTGTGCATATTTCAGCATATCCTGAAGAATATTCTCGCAATCCTCCGTGCGCTTTTGCCTGATTTCTTCAAGAACGTAATTTTTAAAGACAAAATAAACATCGTTTATGTTCGGAATCCGTTTTGTAATCAAAGTCAAATAATGACGGATAAATTCGCTGACCTTGTAGTCTTTTGTTCCTTTCAGGCAGGTGAATTTTTCAATTTTATTCCAATAGCGTTCATAAAAATCTTCCTGCTTTTTACTGTCCAGACGCATAAGAATAAAGTTCCGGATTTTATCAGCTTCGGACAAATCAAGCCCGGTGGAATTCAGGCTCTCAAAAATCAGTTGCGGATTTTCATCGTCCTCAACAAAAATATCAATGATTTCAAGTTTTCCGATTGAATCATAAAGCTCATCGACAGTAATCGGCATTTTCTGGATTTCATCATAAAAAAACTGGTAGTTTGCAGTAATGTTAGAACCTGCGACAAAATCTGAACTGTCGTTATACAGAAGCTTGTCAAAAGCTTCCATGTCGTCTTTTATTGGCTTCAGGCGGAGCTTTCTTTCCTCCTTGCGGTATTTATCGACCAGAAAAGTTTCTTCAATCTTTTGTTGCAATCTTTCATTTTCAGACTTTACGATTTTTGATTTCAATAAATTGACTATCGCTATAAAAAGAAGTGAAATTGTAGTGATTCTCTGTTGCCCATCGATTATTAAATAATCTTCTCTTGACGTATCCGAAGCATGGTTTGAAACAATGCTTCCAAAAAAATGCGATTTTCTTTTTTCAACTGAAATCTGAATCAAGTCATCAAAAAGCTGCCGGCACTGCTTTTCATTCCAGTCATAATTTCTCTGATAGACAGGAATTATAAATCTTTTATCAGAACCATCAAGAAATCGAAATAATCGTTTTGCATCGCCTTTCATTGTATTCTCCCATAAAACTCTATATTTTGAGCTTTGTAGCTTTGTTATATGATTATTTCTTATAATTTCCGCAAGCTTCTTCTACTTTCTTAAAATCAATTACAATTCTTCCTACAGGAAACTCTTCTTCAGAAGCACTACATTTCTTTTCATAAAGATTCTTTGCGGTTTTCTCGATTTTATCTCGGTTCTCTTTACAAAAACTATATTCGGCAAGCATAAGTAATTTATAACTAAAATCTCCTTCATCATTGATTCTGTAAAGTGAAAGCTCAGATTCTGGTACTGGTATCATACTGTTAAAACGTAGTGTACCGTACAATTTTTCCTTGCTTCGAATATATATTGTTGTAAGATTATTCTTTTTGATTTTCCCATTCGCATAATCTTTGTCCTTTGGCGATGACATCGGAACAAAATATTTAAATCCATTTATTTCCGTAAGGATTCCCACATACTTTCTGTGATAAGTTCGTTCTTGAGGTTTATTCTGCATTACATGGCTTTCTACCTTCAAAAGATAGTCAACATATTCATCGCTTACTATGTAAAAAATATTGTCTTCTGTCATAATAGTATCTAATAAAAAAAGGCGACTTTTAAAGTCGCCCGTTAAGTTCTCCAGTTAGGGTCGGAGCGTACCCAGTTTAAGTTTTCCGCTTAGAGCCGGAACGTACTCAGTTTAAGTTTTCCACTTAGGGCAGGAATGCTCCCAACATCTATAATATAACACTGGGATATACAGGCGTCAAGGGTTAAATTTTCTGCCACACTTCATTTTTAGGATATTCCCGTAAGCAAGATGAGACAACCTGAGCAGTTTGCCTGGACTGTGCAGGAATAAAGCAGCTTCTTTACCCTCTTCCGCCGTTTAAGACTGCGAACAGCGGAGGACAGATTTTTTTCAGCAGGATTCCAAAGCCTGTTCCAAGCGCGACGACCAGAACCGAGACTCCGAAATATTCCGCCATGCAAAAAAATGTGTTTGTCATCGGAAGAATTTTGCGCCAAAAGGCTTGAATGCAGTTAAGCAAGAATGGCATATGGATTGCAAAGAGCCAGAACGAGAATCCCGCAAGATATTTTGCCACCGCGAACACCTTTTCGTTTGAAACGATAGCTGCGGAAAATTTCAAGAGGACAAGGCAGAAAACTGCGACCATGAACCAGTACGCGCACGAATATTCGCCGTAGAATTTCCAGGTTGCAAGCCACAACGCAAGGTAAAGCGGAATCAGTGCCTTCCATTTTATTCTGTCCGCAAATGCAAAAAGGTCGAATCCGGATTCCGCCCAAAAAAGTCCTATTATATAGAAGAAAAGCGCCTGAGCTGCCACAAAGAACGGCCGAGTGTCCGAAAAATAAAAGAACGACACCGCCAAAAGAGCGCACACAGGAAATTTCCGCACGGCAAGACGAAGAACCGGGGAAATCAAAATCAGAATGAAAAGGTCACGCACAAACCAGAACTGACCGACATATCCGCTGAACGTCCGTCCTTCCGCCATGTTCTCATATCCGAAAAACGCATGAAGCCAGCCTTTTACGCCCCACCCGCTCATCGGAAACCAGTTCTTCCGCTCAATCATCGCAGGAAAAACCGCCTGAATCAAAAGCTTGAAGCCGACGTAAATGCCGATGTTCAGAAGCGGCCACAGAAAATACGGAACAACAAGAGACTTCGCCTTTTTCTTGAGCAGAACGCTGTAAGAGTCGCCTTTCATGAACTGCAAATATGAGGCGAACATAAAAAAAAGCGGAACTGCGCACCTTGCGATTCCATCCGAAATAAAAATCTGCACCCAGCGTCCGAAAAGTCCGTTTTTGTAGTCAAACGGCGTGTATCCGTACTCAAGCGCGCCCTTCAAGATTTCTTCCGCCTTAAAATTGTTGTGGATAAAAACAACCAGCACAATCAGAAGAAAACGCAGCGCGGTTATGCGCATTGAAGTTTGTGCAGGAATCGGCTTTGCCTTTTCAGTCTTTTCGTTTTTAAACATGGAATTTCCCTCTCGTAAAATGAAAATTGTTTATTGCCAATCATAAAATAAACTATTTTCCATTTATATCA
>NZ_DBKJ01000055.1:5564-6025 GCF_002297325.1 Treponema sp. UBA753
AAACTATTTTCCATTTATATCATTTAAATAAACTAAATTCCACTATTAAATGCAAAATAGCAAAAATTCCATAATGATAAAAACATGAATTCTTTTTGGGACAATGTGGCGGTGGAGCTTGAGTATCTTGGAATGACAAACAAGGCGCTCGCCGAAAAAGTGGGAATTACCGCGTCGAACATCGGCAAGGGGCAGAAGCAAGGCTCAAGTCCGTCAGCGGAGACAGCAGTAAAAATCGCAAAAGTGCTCGGCGTTTCGGTGGAATATCTTGTTACAGGAAGCCAGCCGTCCGACAAAAGTTCCCACAGCGCGGAAAACGAAAACCAGATTCATTTTTTAAGGAAATACCACGACCTGATAGAAAAATGCGAGAATTTGCCGCAGGAAAAAGTGCGGCTTTTAACGGAAGTTGCGGAGGGATTTGGGAGATAGAAAGATGTTGCGGTTCATACGTGCAATAT
>NZ_DBKJ01000091.1:0-6600 GCF_002297325.1 Treponema sp. UBA753
AAAAAATATCACTGACAATATACCCGACCGACTGATAGGGTGTCAAATGGAGATGCTTTGTGCAAAAATTGATTTCTATTGCGTTAACATTTACTTTCTTGAAGCCTCGTAAAGCGGATAAACTTTTTTAGAGATTTCGGTCAAGTCTTTTATGCGACTTGTATTGGAAGGATGAGTGCTCATAATTTCTGGAATCTGAGTTCCACCGAGCGCAGACATTTTTTCCCAGACCGCAACAGCTTCATTAGGATCATATCCTGCACGCGCCATAAGTTCTGTTCCAATGTGATCCGCTTCTGTTTCGTGCGAACGTGAAAATGGAAGAGTCAAAGTATATTGAGCTGCAATCCCAAGCAAAGCATTTCCAGTTTCATCAAGACCTGCAACAGAAGATACAACTGCAATTCCTGCATTCTTCAAAGTTTCGCTGCTAGCCTGTTCACGGCTATGTTCTCTAAGCGCATGTGCAATTTCGTGTCCCATTACAGCGGCAAGCTGCGCATCGGTTAAGTTAAGGCTTTGAATAATTCCAGTGTAGACAACAATTTTTCCGCCTGGCATACACCAAGCGTTTACAGTACTGTCGCTGATTACATTCACCTGCCAGCTCCAAGAAAGCGCGTCTTCTCTAAAAGCTCCAACCTGCGCAATCAAATTTTTTGCAACAGTTCTTACGCGGGCAACAGTTGCAGCGTCAACATTCAGCGTGCCGGATTTTTTCGCCTCAGCAATAACCTGAGCATAAGATTCATTCGCACTCTGCTCCATCTGCTCTTCAGAAACAATCATAAGTTGATTTCTGTCCGCGCCTACATTTCCAGCTGAAGTTGTTGTCGCCATGCATCCGAAAAATAAAACTAAAACAAAAGATGAAAATAAAATCCGCAAAAAATTTTTCATACAAATCTTTCCTTAATTATAAATTAAAATTTATTATACCAATATTTTTATCTTCTTCAATTGGATTTTTATTTTTCCTTTAACTGCGCTGACATTTTTTTTACTTCAATGGAAAATTGCTTTTTTATTTTTTCAGGAAAAATTATTTTTATAGCTGAGCCAAATGACAAAAGGAAAGGAACAAGCCAGTTAATTTCAGGCGCATTGAATTTTACAATTGAAGTTTCCAAAGAAAACTTTTCAACTTTGCAAACCGCAAATTCATCCATGATTCTATAAAGCTCGCTGTCTGCAACTTGAGCAGTTATTTCAATCATAGGAATTTCTTTTTCTGCGCTATAAAATTTTTTTTGTTCAGTTCCAAACTTCTTTTCTTCCATACAAACTTTTTTATTCAGAACTTTTAAATTGCAGATTCTATTCAGCTTGAAATATCTTGGAGCGCAACGAACATTGCACCAACCATAAAAATACCAGCCCACACCGCGGAATACAATTTTCCAAGGCTGAACAGTTCTATGCTCAGTTTTTTTATTAAGTGAAAAATAATCAAACTCAATTTGATGTTTTTCTATTACGGCATTTTTAAGTTTGTTAAATATTTCGTTGATGTTTTTTCCCTGCGGATTCCATGGAGAAAAATCAAGTTCAAGCCAGTCAGTGTTTTTCGAAGCAAACCTGCTAAGTTTTTGCACCACCGTTTTTTCCGCAGAGTTTTTCACAGAACACTCGCTGCCTGTAAGTTTTGCAACAGCTTTTAAACTTGAAACGACAGAACATTTTTCTTCATCAGTAAAAATGGTTTTATCCAACGCATAGTTTTCTGCAATCGCAAATCCGCCAGCACGCCCTTGCGTAGAATAAACAGGAACTCCCGCTTCCGCCAAAGATTCCGCCCAACGGTAAATCGTTCTTTCCGAAACCCCAAAATGCTCCGAAAGTTTTTTTGCAGTGATTGATTTTTTATCCAAGAGAATGTAAACGAGTTCAAAAAGTTTTTGCTGCGACATATCTTTATATTGAAATTTTAAAATCTATACCGCGCCATAACAGAAAAAACTGAAGACTTTATTCCCGGCACAGTATAAAGTTCCACAGCGGATTTTCCGTCTTCCTTATATTCTGAGATTCCGTTTTTGCATTCAAGAAATTCATAATTAGCAATAATTGAAAAAGACTTGTAACGCAATTCCGCGCCAAGCAAAAATCCAGAACCGTACATTGCATCGCGGAAATCTGCATTTCTAAAATAATGTCTGTCAACCGCAAAGCAATAAATATAAGGATAGCACCTCCAGTTTAAAACCAGAACCCAGCTAGAAAAAATTTTAGATTCGGCTTCAAGCGAAACAAACGGAAGCACAAACTGCTGCTCGTAAGAAAGTCCTGTTCCGTTAATTTTTTTTCTTTCTATTGAGTCGCTCAAATATTCGCCATTCTCATAATCCGCGTACTGATAATATCCGTTGTGCGCCTTGAACTTTTGATTACGGTAACGCAAGCCAATCTGCGGAACAAGTTTTATTTTTTCAAAAACAAATTCATATCCGCTTTTTGCTTCAATTTCAAATTTTCTTTCAAGTGAAAGATCATGCTTTGAAAAATTTGTTGCTCTTGTTTTATCCTCGCCAAGCCAATCCCAATCTTCAATCGTTCCATACTTTATTGGCAAAGCGCAAAGAAAATCAATATCAGTAACAATATGAAAAATATTCAGCCTAGAAGAAATATCCGCAACAGGAATAAAATCAGTTTTCCAGTCAAGCCGGCTAAGAACATCGCCAGAATCATAAACATATTCCTGAACTTTTCCAGACTGAAAGCCAACAGAAGCCGTAAATGAAAAAGTTTCAGCACTGAACTTTAGGCAAGAGAAAAATGAAATAAACAAAACAAAGAAAAATATTTTTTTCACAGATATTTTTATCATATCATTTACGCGAAAAAAAATAAATGTAATTTAAAATAAAACATGACATACTGTTGTCATATTAAATATTTTATAATTCAAGCATAAATAATTTTTCATTAGGAAGGAAACATGAAATACGAAATCGTAGAATTGCCACAAATGACATTTGCAGGACTTACAGAAGTAACATCGAACAGCGAGCCGGATATGACTCAAAAAATAGGCAGACTTTGGCAGAAACTCGGAAGCGTGCAGGCAAAATTTTCTTGCAGAACAAATCAAAAAGCAGTTGGACTTTACTGCGATTACGGAACGCCAACAGAACAGGATTACACAGTTCTTGTGGGAGTTCAAATTTCAAATGAATCAGCTTTAGACGCAAAAGAAAAAGGATTTGCAGTAAAACAAATTCCAAACGGAAAATATGCAAAGTTCACAGTGAAAGGCGATGTTGCAAAAGATGTAGGAAAAGCTTGGGCTGCGATTTGGAGCATTCCGCTTGAACGCACATTCACTGGAGACTTTGAAGAATATCAGGAAGACTGCAACGGAAAAACAGGAACAATTTTTATTTACGTTGCAATAAAATAATTTAGCCTGCCATTATCTAATTTACTCTCGCTTGTCATTGCCGTGCTCCGACACGGCAATCTCATACAAGAGGTTTCTCGGTCAAGTCTTAGAAATATTTTTTCTATAAAATTTATTCAATACAATTGCAGCATAAATAAATGTATATAATTCAAATTGTAAAAAATCCAGCGCAAGACAACAAAAAATAATACGACTTTAATTTTCACGGAACACTGGAATAATTTTTTTCATAAATTTTCCAACAAGCGAAATAGCCGGTCCTAAAAGAAGAGCCATGCAGATTGAACCAAAAATATTTGTTCTAAGCCCGATTCCACAAAAAGTCGCGACTGGGTTCGGAATATTATTTTTCGCAAAGCAAGCAGCCACAAGTCCAATCGTAATTGAGGAATAATCAAAAATAATACGGACAATAAAAAAAGGAAGCTTAACAAATCTGTCGCTGATAATTGCAGGAACCGCATCGTAAGGCGCAATTCCCAATTCTGAATTCATATAAATCGCGCAAGCAGTTACAAAAAAAAGCAAAATAAAAGCAAAAATTCCAGCCTTTGGCAAAAGTTCCGCATTCTGCAAAAACTGATGAAATCCAATCAGTTTCCAAATCCAACGTGAAAAATCAGAAACGAATCCAATAAAAAACATATTCGCAATCGACCCCAAGCCAATATGCTGCGCCCCAAACAAAATTACAAAAATAAGAAAAACCGCATAATCCATAATCTGAATCAAGCCGATATTATCAGTTCCAAGCAGCGCCGCCACATGATAATTCATAAAAGTCGCAGGATCAGTTCCCCAGCCAATTTCAATAAGAACTGAAAGCGTAACGCCCATCATCACAACTGCAAAAAGCATAACAGGAAATTTTACCTGCCATTTTTGAGGAAAAAATTGTTTAAGGCTAAAATTAATTTTCATATAAATTTCCTTTACTGTTATTTTAAATCTTAAGACAACCAATAATTGTAAAAAGAGATTCCTTAATATTTATCATAGATTTCTGAATTTCAGTTATGAAAATCAGATGAAGTTCAAGATAAAGCGCAACATCCAAAGCTATCACTGCAATAAGTTTATAAATGGAGCAGCTAGGTTTTATTCCGCACGAAATCTGAAAGGTAATATATAGAAGAAAATAAAACAAAAGAAAGAACAGAGTACTTGTTGGCAAAAGAAAAATTGAAACAATGCTCAGAACCACAATCATTGCGCAAGAAATTCTCTGCAAACCGCGTACATAAATAAATGAAAAAATCAATTTGAAAATAAAATATGCCGACAACAATGCAGAAAGGAAAACTAAAAATAAAAAATCACTCTCTAAATTACTTTTCACAAAATCAATAATCGACATTCTATTGCAAAGTGAATCGCCATTCATAAGTTCAGGTTTTAATCTTAAAATAATTACCGCTGCAAAAACTAAATCAAAAACAACATCAAAGAAATTCAAAAATACAAAACCGATTTTTTTACCAACTGATTTTTTTATTTTTGACTCTTCAGGTTCAGCTTTTAAATTTGAATCTTTTTGTGTTTTTGAATTTTTATGTTTTTCAAAAAACTTCAAAACTTTGTTTCTTAGTGATTTAAAAAATTCGCAGAAAGAGTTTTTTAACTTTTCAAAAAAAATAACAATTTTGTTTTTTACATCAATGAAAAAAAATTTTACCTTTTCACAAAAATTAGACATAATAGTTTCTCCTGAAAAAGTTGAAAAATAAATCTTTTATAAAAATACCACACCGTATATCTTTACGGCAAGAATTTCTGTTTTCTTTATAAATGGTTTGGCTTGCCTGTGAGCAAAATTCTTAAGTTCAGTTTTACGTAGCTGCATATTTCTCGGCAATAACTGTTCAAGATAAAAAGTGGCGGAGTTTTTGATGCGACTCCATACACATCGGAAAATCCCATTCGTGAAGCAAGACGTTCAGCTCGTGCAATATGAAAGTCGCTTGTTACAATCGCAACAGGAGAAGCAAGAACTTCTTCTACTGTGATTCCGTCATGTTCTGCAAAAAGTTCTGCGCTAAACATAAAATTTTGAATTGTGTCCTTCGCTTTGTTTTCTGCAAGAATCCGATTTTCATCAATTCCATAAGAAGCAAGCACAGGTTTTAAAACATCAGATTCCGGGCAAGGCGCAAACTTTCCTTTTCCGCCTGTAACAACCGCAAGCGACGTCGGATGAGATTTTAAATATTCGGAAGCAACACGCACACGGTTCTGCACTGAATCTGTAAGCTTGGCATTCTTCGTGATTCCGCCGCCAAGAACAATCACATAGCGCACATTTTCATTTCCGTCAGAAAGCCGCGGAGTGCAAATAAAAAACAGATTCAGACCCGCAATAAAAACTCCTGTGCAAATAAAAGAAACCAAAATTATTTTAGATGTTTTTGAAATTCCAAGCAAAATTTTCTTAAGAATTTTTTGCCTTTCAAGCACAAAAAGAAGCGCAAAGAAAACTGCAATCAAAAGCCAAACTGCAGAAAAACTAAAAATCGTCCCCAAAAAAGTTCCCGGAGAAGCAATGTTAATCAAAACAAAATAAGCACCAGACAAAATAGATAAAATGAGAAAAATTACTGAAAGCATAGTGGAGATTATATAGCTATAATAGTAGAAATTCTATATCAGTCTTAAGTTGAAGTTAACATAATCAAATCTACAACAGTAGAAATTTTGTATTTGTCTTAAACTTTGATTATACACGGTATCCCAATCAATCTACAACAGTAGAAATTTTGTATTTGTCTTAAACGATTACATTCAACAGCAATCTAGGTATATCTACAACAGTAGAAATTTTGTATTTGTCTTAAACAAGATAAGGGCAGTAGAGGATTCAGGAAATCTACAACAGTAGAAATTTTGTATTTGTCTTAAACAAACGGAGGTAACTTATGTTGGTAACATCTACAACAGTAGAAATTTTGTATTTGTCTTAAACCATGCAAAATATAATAAATTAATTTAATCTACAACAGTAGAAATTTTGTATTTGTCTTAAACTCCAATTGACGACAAAGCAGTAATGAATCTACAACAGTAGAAATTTTGTATTTGTCTTAAACCGGCGAATAAACCTAGGTACACCTATGATCTACAACAGTAGAAATTTTGTATTTGTCTTAAACTATCTTTACTTTGATTCAGACTTGCGTATCTACAACAGTAGAAATTTT
>NZ_DBKJ01000043.1:0-11569 GCF_002297325.1 Treponema sp. UBA753
CCTCTGAGACTAAGAAAAACAAAATTGTTTCATTCCTGTTTATAATACAGCAGTGCATAGAGCAGCTTTTTAATGAGAAGAAACCATTTGAAAACACATATTACTCAGATATAAAGAAAAACGATTTGAATCGGTTTGATATTGCTTCTACAAATTATTCTGAGATTGATGGCTTGAATATAACGTTCTTAAACGGCGCAACAAATAAGTATCTTGATTTGAAAAGTTTTGACATTGTTTGCGGTGAGCAGGCAGAAAAAGTTAAGTCCTGCGTTCCGTTTATCTTTCCGCAGACAGCGCTAAAGCCGTTGGTTTCAATAGATTCCATCTCTCCTTTTGTTGATGTTTATAGCAGATTCAAAGAGTGTGAAAAAATCGCTGTTGTTGGATTCGGGTTTAACTATGATGATGTCTTACTAAAATCAATGTTCCATAAACTGATTTTAGACGGGAAAAGGGTTGTTTATTTTAGCTATGGGGAAAAAGAAGAGGAAGTCCTTAAGAATTTGGAGAAAAAGTTAAATATCGTAGAAAATAGCTCATCTCTGAAAGTAAAGAAAATTGACAAAAATCGAAATGTTATCAAAGACAATAAAAACTGCCAAAACTGGCTTGAATATCTTGAGCAAAACTAATTAACAAGGAGTGTAAACAACTATGAAACTAAAAAAAATATTTTTGATTTTAGCAGGTCTTGTGGCTTTTTCATCAGCTTTAACCGCGAAAAGCGACTATGAGTATTTGCTTGGCAAATTTGGGCCACTTATGGAAGCACGAAAAGCAGAACGAGAAGCAGCCGAAAGAGAAGAAAAAGAAAGGCAAGAAGCAGAGGAGAAACAAAAGAGACTTGCAGAAGAAGAGCGAATTGTAGCTGAAAAAAGAGCTGAGTTAATAAAAAACGCTGAGCATATAAAATCCATAGATGTTTGCTTTGTAAAAATACCAAATCAGAACTATTCGATGATGATGACAGAGATAACTCAAAAGCAATGGCAGACAGTCATGGGAAATAATCCGAGTGAATTTATGGGCGATGACTTGCCTGTAGAAAGCGTGAGTTGGATTGATGCCGTTGTGTTCTGCAATAAGCTGAGTGAAAAAGAAGGCTTGAAGCCCTGCTATTCGTATGAGGAAACTTCAAGTGTTAGAAAGTGGAAATTCTTAAAAGAAGATTTTCGGGAATGGTCTGATAAAAAATGGAAGAAATTTAATGAAAACTTTGTCTGCAATTTCAACGCCAACGGCTACCGCCTGCCTACAGTGGAAGAATGGCGCTATGCGGCAGAAGGCGGAATAAGCTATAAATACAGTGGCAGCGACAATCTGGATGAAGTGGGCTGGTATGATGGCAATAGCGGAAATAGGACACATCCAGTTGCGCAGAAAAAGCCTAACGGCTACGGACTGTACGACATGAGCGGCAGCGTGTGGGAGTGGTGCTGGGATTCCAACAGCGACGGCCTACGCTATTACTGCGGCGGCAGCTGGATCAGCCGCGCCAGCTACTGCGAGGTGGGCGATCGGATCAACAACTACGCCTATATCACCAACAATTACCTGGGCTTCCGCATTGTCCGCTCTTCCAGCAAAAAATAGGCGAGCTGCAGCGGTGCAGAGCCGGTGTAGCGCAGGCGGCAAGCCGTAGCGTAACAGGCACGGAACAGCTGCAGCGAGCAGGCGGTGTTGTAAAAAAAAGACAGATTCCCGCATTGAATGCGGGAATGACATATAACCAATAGCGGGAATGACAAATTAGCAAGAGTGTGAATGTCATATAAGCAAGCCTTATAAAGTTGTATGTCATTCCCCGGCTTGACCGGGGAATCTATGTGGAGGAGAATTTATGGCCTTACTGACCCAGTTCATGACGTTTTTTGTAAGCCCGTTCAGCGAGCCTTCAAGCCACGCGGAGCTTAACAACTTTCTTAAGTCCTGCCGCATAATAAATGTGGAAAAAAGGCTCATAGATGGCGAGCGCGGCACAGGCTGGATTTTTCTTGTGGAGTATTCGGACAACGCAGGAACAAAGCCTTCATACACGATGAGTTCAAAAGTTGACTGGCGCGATGTCTTAAATCCGAGCCAGTTTGCAGTCTATGACCTGCTCCGCAAAAAGCGCAAGGAAATCGGCGAAAAGACAAAAATTCCCCTCTACGGAATCTTGAGCAACGAGCAGCTTGCGCTTATGGCGCAGAATCCGCCAAAGACAAAAGAGGAGTTCATAAAGATAAAAGGAGTGAGCGAGCAGAAATACAAGCAGTTCGGAGAAGAGTTTCTGGAAACAGTAAAATCGGCTTTGCTTTGCGCAGAGCAGACGGAAACAGCTTCGGCGGCTGACAGCGCAAAAGAAGATTCCGCTGAAAATAAAAATCAGCTGGATATATTCTAGGAGATCGAGTGTCATTATCGGGCTTGACCCTGCGATGTTTCTGAAAGAAACTCGGTTGATAATCTATTGCAAATAAAAAAAGCAGATTGTCGTATCAAGGTACGACAATGACAATGAGCTTTAAATATTTAGGAGCAAGCCTCTGGAAAAGTTTTCGGCTGGGATTCCAACAGCAACAGCAAACGCTATAACTGCGGCGGCAGCTGGAACAACAACGCCAACAACTGCGAGGTGGGCAATCGGAACAACAACAACGCCTATAACACCAACAACAACCTGGGCTTCCGCATTGTCCGCTCTTCCTCTAGCTCCGCAATAAACATGATTTGTCAATTTTGCGGAACCGGCTTGTTCCTGTAAACAGATGTTTACGAAAAACAGAATGTTTACGAACAGTTTTTTGCCGTGCTGTGCTGGTAGCGGTAAGAATAAACGCGAACGCTCAGCAGGGCAGCTTTTATGAAACGTGCAGGAAATTTATTTGAGCAGATTACAGACTTTAACAATCTTAGGGCGGCTTACCTGAAGGCCCTAAAAGGTAAGCGGCTTTCAAATTCCGCCCTGATTTTTGACTTAAAGACTGATGAGAATCTTTACAGGATAAAAAAGGAGCTTGAAAGCGGAGAGTATAAAATTGGAAAATACCGCCAGTTCAAAATCTACGACCCCAAGGAGCGGATTATAACCGCCGCACGCTTTGAGGACAGAATTGTTCATCACGCAATAATGAATGTGCTTGAGCCGGTTTTTGAAAAGCAATTTGTTTTCCATACCTACGCCTGCAGAAAACAAAAAGGCACGCACAAGGCTATTCAATATGCGTTTAAAAAGGCTGGAAGCTGCAAGTATTTTCTGAAGCTCGATGTGCGGAAATATTTTGACTCTGTTCCGCATAAAAAGCTCAAGGAGCTTCTTTTTAGAATTATAAAGGACAGAAAATGTCTGGCATTGCTTTTTGGGGTTATAGATTCCTACAGCGTTTCAGACGGACTCGGGCTTCCGATTGGAAACCTTACAAGCCAGTTTTTCGCGAACTATTATCTTTCGCCGCTCGACCATTTTGTACTGGAAAAGCTAAAGCCTAAAGGATACGCGCGCTACATGGATGACATTGCTGTTTTTTCGGACTCGAAGACCGCACTAAAGAACATTCTTTTCGAAATGCAGAAGTTCATAGAGCCGTTCTCGCTTTTGTTCAAGCAGCCGGTGATTAGCTCGTGCAGGGCCGGCGTTCCGTTCTTGGGATATTCAGTCTCAGGCAGGGGAATTTCGCTTTTGGGCAGGACACGCAGAAGAAAGGCAAGAAAAATCAGGTGGCTGGCCTACGAGTTCAGACAAGGCTTGATTGACGGGGAGAAACTTGCGGACAGGATAAGCTGCATGGGGATTTGCAGTTCTTTAATATAGAAAGAAACGTGCGGATTTGTTGAATTCCGTGTGTTTTTAATAGATACAATTTCATTTTAAAAGGAGTAAAAAAATGAAGAATGTAAAAGAGTATTTGAGCAAGGCTGGCGGCTTTATAAACAGGCTGCCTTTTGCAAATCTTGCAGAAAAGTATCTGGGAAAGGTTTCAGCCTTAAAAAAGGTTATTCCGTATGCAAACTATATTGCCTGCGGTGTTGCGGCTTTAATAGTTGTTGCAGTTGTAAGCAACATTGTTGCGCCGGGAATTAAATTCAACAAGTGGATGAAGGTCATTGAAGGCGCTTACGAGGAGGAGACCAGCAATTTTCAGTCTGTTGACTTTATGGGCGAGTACAGCAAGGCTCTTGATGAAGCTGTTTCCCAGATGAACGAATGTTCAGACGACAGAAAAGGCTTGGAAGAGCTAAGAGAAAATAAAAAAGACTATCTTGAGCAGCTTTCAGATGTCAGGGACAGGCTTGAGAAAATGTCAAATGAGTTCACGGACAAGTTTTCCGCCAAAATGAATGAGGCGGGAAACCCGAGCTTTAAGATGTCAAACAAGATGATAAAAGAGTACCAAGACAAGCTTGCAAAGCTTGTTCCAGCTTCTTCTGACTTGATGGAAAATTATTTCACAATCAACTCAGAAATATATGACGACTTCTGCGACAAGTTTGAAGAAAAGTATGCTGAAAAGCTCAATAAAATAAATGAAGCCATAAAAGAAGCTGACAGACAGGCGTATTTGAGCTATCTAAAAAGAACGCTGCCGGGAAAATGGAGATTTGATGATAACAAAGACGACATAAAAGGCTTTGCGGAACTTGTTTTCAAAGGCGACGGAGCGTCCGGAGAGTTCTCTTATTACTATCATAAAGATGCTGGCACAAGGAAAGAAATAGATCTTAGTGATCGTTTGGTTTTTTCTGTAGTTGATGCTCCTATTGAACGAGGATATATCTTGATAAAAGTACCAGAGGAAGAATTCAAATATTCCGGCACATATACAATGCCTGAAAATACTGCATATCTAAAGATTGGTTCTTCTTCTAGCAAAAATACGCCAGAAAAGAAAGCAGGAGATACATTGCAGTCCCGTGTAAGCTTTGAGGATTCGAACACCCTCTATTTTGACGGAAAAATGTTCAAGCGCGCTAGAAAGTAGAAGCTGATTTGTGCAAAAAGAAATTCCCGTGCTGCTTGCACGGGAATGGAAAAACGTTCTGCTATTTATGTTCCGGCTTCAGAGTGCCGAGTTAATTTTCCGTAATAAATCCGATGTAGTTTTCTTTGGTAATTACTGAAAATGGAATCTCAGGATAATTGTTGGAGAATGTAAGCGGACACTTTGCGCCGGATTTTTTTGAACTGTATTTGAATTCAAAGGCGGAAAAAACTCCGTCCTTTTCTTCTATAAAATCAATTTCCTGTTTTTGGGTTGTGCGCCAGAAATAGTACTTTTCCTTTCTGTTGTGAAATGCATTATTCTTGATGCGTTCGCTTATTAGAAAATTTTCCCAAAGTCCGCCGATGTCTGTGCGCAGGCTGCACGGAGAAAAATTATTAATGACAGCGTTCCTTACTCCGTTGTCGTAAAAATAAATCTTTATGCTTTTCTTCAGTTCATTTCGCACATTCCGGCTGTAAGAATGAAGATGAAAGATGACAAATGCTTTTTCCAGCAGATCAATATATCTTTGTACAGTCAGGCTATCAATTCCAAGTAAGCTGCTTAGCTCGTTGAAAGAAACCTCGCTTCCTACCTGCAAGGCTAGTGCCTGAACAAGTTTTTCTATAATAGCGGGTTTTCGTATATCCTGAAATTCAAATACGTCTTTATAAAGATAGCTTGAGACAATGTTTGAGAGAATCTCCTTTTCATCACCGGGATTGTTAACAACATCTGGATAAAATCCGTAGACTAAGCGGGTTTCCAGTTGCCTGATTTCATCAAGCATGGATGAATTATGGACAAGCTCGTTCGTGGAAAACGGAAAAAGATTGTACTCAAATTTTCGCCCAGTCAGAGGCTCATTCAATGTATTGGAAAGATCTAGGGACGAAGAGCCTGTTACCGCGAACTGCACATCTTGGAAATTTTCGTAGAGGATTTTCAAAATAAGCCCGATATTTTTTACACGTTGCGCCTCGTCAATTACAATGAATTTTGACTTTCCGATAAGCGGCCTAAAGTACGCAGATGATTCTTTAGTAAGCATAGAGCGTACATCGCTTTCATCGCAGTTCCAATATTGCGCCGTGTCTAAAAAGCCTGCTTCTGAAATCATTGACTTAAAAAGAGTTGTCTTTCCTACTTGGCGAGGTCCAATTAATATTATAATTTTCCCTTTTCCGATTCTTGATTTAAGAATGCTCTTTAAATCGCGTTGAATTTCACTCATGATGCTAATATAGATGAAAAAGCCCGGCTAATCAATAAATATTATAATATTTTTCGATTATATTCTTAAATTATTATAATATTTTTCGATTAGGCTGACATTGCTCGTTTGACCGGGTAATATTATGACATTTTATTATACTTGGATTTTCCCTCAAGGACATCTTCAATCATTTTGACATCAAACGGTTTTCCGCCTTCAGAAGAAAATATTTTTCTTACAACAAACGTATTTCCTTTCGGAAAACGCTCATATATTTCAAGGCTGTCGGCAAAGCCTGACTCGTATACTGCCTTTATCTTTTCTGGAATCTGTCTTATCACAATGTCATGGTGGACCTAGTCAACTGCCCTTGCAAGAAGCGGATTCGTCTCCCTCATTTTTTCATAGCGTTCCTGGCATGACTTCCAGCTGGTCTCCCTGTCGCATATCTGAATCGCAATTCCTGTCCTGTATCCGGCCTGCTTCATCTTTTTCAAAGTCGAGACAGGTGTCGCGGAAGTGCGGAATGTTCCCTCGACAACAATGTTGTATTTTTCAGATACAGCCTTGTCTATAAGCACTTCTGTCATTCGTCCTGAAAATTTCGATGTGTATTTTTTTTGGGGGGGGGGATTCCTCTTTGTAAAGATTCTGGATTTCCTCAAAATGAGGATGATAAGGACGGAAATCATCGCCTGATATGGAAATTATATTCTTGTTCAGCCTTGCAGAAAGCATATTTGTAAGCGTTGTTTTTCCAGCTCCCGGCTGACCGCCTAGAACAAAGCCTTCTGGAGACACCTCTGCCTCAAGAAATGGATTCATCAATTTTATCTGATTCCAGACAATCTTGAACTTGTCATTAAACTATTCATTTGTGCAATTCAGTTCATTGATAAGATACATGGCTACATGCTCCCAGCTGCTTGATTCTTGTGGTCGTGGCCTTATAATCAATATCATTGAAATCTGTATTTATCAGAGTGTGCTTCAGCCGGCACAACGCTCTTTCTGAGTCTGTCCGCTCATCGCTATTATTCCTGTTGTGCAGCATGGCAAGGCTGTAAGAAACAAGCTCCAAGAGAACATCCTTTTCCATTATTGTAGCCATAGGCACGCCTCCAAACACAAATTCTATTCTCCACAGTATTATTTTGTCAAGTTCTGTTTTTAGGGCTCCAAGCGCAGACATGAAGCTGTGGCTTTTGTTTTGCGCAGATTATCTTGATATTCCCGATTTTAATGTGTCAATTTTCTTGTAATTGAACAATAAATAAATAAACTGTATATTATAAAAACAATTTTTTTAAGGAACGGAATCATGGCGGAAAAATTTGACTACAAGAAGGCTGGCGTTGATGTTAACGAAGGCTACAAGGCTGTTGACAAATACAAGAAACAGTCTGAGCGCGCAAGAATCCCAGGGCAGCTTACAGAGCTTGGCGCATTCAATGGAATGTTTGCAGTTCCAAAGAATATGAAGAATCCTGTGATGGTTTCTGGAACAGATGGAGTTGGAACAAAGCTGGACATTGCTTTTCAGATGGGAATCTATGATACAGTTGGAATTGACTGTGTTGCAATGAGCGTTAATGACATTCTTTGCAGCGGCGTAAAGACTTCATTTTTCCTTGACTATATTGCCTGCGGAAAGCTTGATTCAAAGGTTGCCGGCGAGCTTGTAAAAGGCGTAACTGACGGCTGCGTAGATGCGGGCTGTGCTCTTCTTGGCGGCGAAACTGCTGAAATGCCAGGTTTTTACGATGACGGAAAATACGATTTGGCTGGCTTTGGAGTTGGCGTTGCAGATAAATCTGACATTATTAATGGAAGCAAAATAAAAGAAGGCGATGTTTTAATCGGTCTTTCTTCCACAGGTCCGCATTCAAACGGATACTCTTTAATAAGAAAGCTTGTTACAGACTTTGAAGAGAAAATTACAATCGGCGGAAAAGAAAGAAAAATCGGAGAAGTGCTTCTTACTCCTACACGCATTTATGTGCGCCCTGTTATGGACGTTTTGAGCAAGTTCAGGTCAAGTGTTCACGGAATGGTTCATGTTACAGGCGGCGGATTCTATGAAAATGTTCCGCGTATGTTCCCTCATGCAAAAGAAGGCAAAAAGCAGCTTGTTGCAATGATAAAAAAGGATTCTTGGGAAGTTCCTGAAATTTTTGATGAGCTTATAAAGCGCGGCGCAGATCCGGAAAATGTTTTCTCAACTTTCAATATGGGAATAGGATTTGTTCTTGCGGTAAGCAAAAAAGATTCTGCGGAAATCCTAAAAAGATTCAATGCAAATGCAAAGAAATTCGCTGTAAAAGGCGCTCCTGTTATGAAAGCCTATGAAATCGGCTACGTTGGCCACACTGACAAAGTTATCAAGGGCGAGTTCAAGGGCAGCAAGGAAATGACACAGTTCTATGTTTAAGACTGCTGTTTTGGTTTCCGGCGGAGGAACAAATCTTCAAGCTCTTATAGACTATCAGAACTCTCATGCGGACTGTCCTTACAAGATTGACGTTGTTATTTCAAGCACAAAAAATGCCTATGCGCTTGAGCGTGCAAAAACTGCCGGAATTGACTGCGTTGTAAAAAGTCCTTTTTCTGTTATGGGAAAAGAGGCGGCGCAAAAAGCTTTGCGTGAAGAAAAAAATGCTGCGGTTTCTGATGCGATTCTTGAAGAGTGCAAGTTCCGTGGAATTGACGGAATTGTTCTTGCTGGCTACTTGAGCGTTTTGCAGGGAAAAATAATTCAGGAATATAAGAATAAGATTATAAACCTTCATCCAGCTCTTTTGCCTAAATTTGGTGGAGTAGGAATGTGGGGGCATAATGTCCATGAGGCTGTTCTTGCTGCAAATGAAAAGGAAAGCGGATGCACGGTTCATCTTGTGGACGGCGGATGCGATACAGGAAAGATTCTTGTGCAGAAAAAAGTTCCTGTAATGCCCGGCGACACTCCGGAATCCTTGTATGCAAGAATCGCTCCAAATGAACACGAAGCCATTGTTGAAGGCCTTCTTATGCTTTGTTCCGCAAGTCTCTAGGACTTTACAAGGTCTTTTATTACTTCACCTGCGATTATCAAGCCAGCTACGGGTGGTACAAATGATGTGCTTCCGGGAGCTGGTCTTCCTGCATTTCCTTTTGTTTCTGCGGAACTGTCATAGATTATTTTTACAGGCTCTTCCTTTGAGTAAACAACTTTAAGTTTTTTTATTCCGCGTTCTTTTAAGGCTTTTCGCATTGCGCGGGCAAGAGGACAGACGCTGGTTTTGTAAATATCTGAAACTTCAAGCTGTGTCGGGTCGATTTTGTTTCCGGCTCCCATGCAGCTGATTATTTTTGTTCCGCATTTTTGCGCTTCTTCTGCAAGCGCGATTTTTCCTGCGACTGTGTCAATTGCATCTATTATATAGTCGTAGTCTGAAAAGTCGAAAGTTCCTTTTGTTTCCTGCGTGAAAAAAACTTTGCGTGTTTTTACTTGTGCCTGCGGATTAATTTCAAGAATGCGCTCTTTTGCAACGTCAACTTTGTAAAGTCCTATTGTTTTGTGAGTTGCTATAATCTGGCGGTTTATGTTTGTGAGGCTTACAGTGTCGCTGTCGATTAAATCAAAACTTCTGATTCCGCTTCTTGCCAAGGCTTCAACTGCGTATCCTCCAACGCCGCCGATTCCGAACACTGCTACTTTTGAGCGCTTCAGTTTTTCAATTCCGGCCTTGCCAAAAATAAGTTCTGAGCGTGAAAACTGGTTCATGCTATTCTCTTAGAATGTAGCTGCCTTTTGGCATGATTATGATTTCTACACGACGGTTTAATGCTCTTCCCTGCGGAGTGCTGTTGTCTGCCACTGGCTTTGTTCCGCCGAATCCTCTGTACGTGAATAAATTTTTGTCTATTCCGTTTGAAACAAGCTCCTTGATTATTTCCTGCGCGCGCTGAATGCTCAAGGTCATTTGTCCGTTCGGCTTGTTTACGTCTGCTGTGTGCCCTTCAATCAGGATTGTGTATTCGCCTGAAGACGTGGCTTTTTTGAGTGATTCTGCAATTTGTGCGATGCGTGGTTTTTCCTGCGGAAGAAGTTCGTAGGAGTCAGCAATAAAGCGTAAGTTCTGCATTGTAATTTGAATTCCTGTGAGAACTTCGTTCAGGTCAACATCTGGAATTTTGCGCTCAAAGAAATATTTTTTTATCTGGTGATATGCAATGTAATAATTCTTGTCTTTTTGCGGCACAGAAACTTTATGCTCAAGCTGCTCCTTGTCCAAAAGAATTACAACTTTTCCCTTTTTTAGAAGCTCCACATTTTTTTCAACGGAAGCAATTCTTAAATAGTCTTCTTTTGAAATTACAGGATCGCATCTGTTTATTCCATAGACTTTTTTTACGGTAATCCAAAGCGGATCTTTTCCGGCTCTTCCGTCATAATCTTCTATAAAATCGGAGCTTGAGTATTTTACGATTCCTGATTTTTTTGCTATTTCAGGCTGAACCATGTTGCGTTCGTATAACAGCTCCATGTCTTCTGTCCAGACTTTTGGGAACAGACACGGATAAACTTCGCTTTCTATGAATTCTCCGTGGACTGGAAGAGAGCCGCGCGCGTCAAGGACAATTCCTGTGTATTCCCTGGATGCAACTTGATCAATCGGCTGCATTTTTTTGTATGGCGTGTGGTGCTTTACAAGGCTTGAAGAAATGTCGTTCAAGTTGATTGTGTGCTTTGTTAAAAGAAGTCCGTCTTTTGTAAATACTGCTGGAGTTTTTTTGCTGTTGTCTACAATTCTTGTAAGGCTTTCAAGTGTAACCGTTCCGTCTAGAACAAGGTCACCGAGTGTTTTTGCATCGTCCACGTAAAGGGAAAGCAGCGGATTTTTTACAAGAATCGGAAGCTTCATTTCAATTTCTTTTACAGAAGTTGATTTTCCGCTTGGAAGAGGAATTCCGGCTTTTTCAATGTTAAAAGCAACGTCCGAGGCAAATGTGTTTTTTGTCCAGTTTACAAAGCTAGAAGATGTCATTACGGCATCTTTTTCTGAAACGTGTCCTTGCGCTTGGGCTGCCATGATTGATTCGCGCTCAATTTCTATGTCTGAATATGGAACGTAGACAGACGGAACTGGTTCTGTTGTTTCCGTGGAAAAGTCTAATTGCTCTATGTAGCTTTGGCCGAAGATACAGGCGCATGAGATTATTGCTGCTGTGGATAAAATAAAATTCTTTGTATTCATAAAAAGTCCGCTGTTAAATTTTCGGCATTTTAATAGAAAAATCAAGTTGATAAATAGTCCAAACTTCAATTTTTATGGTTGCATATTTTTTTAGTTATGCTATACTTGCGCATTATAAAAAGCTAGGGGTTGTGCTGTATAGGCGGGGG
>NZ_DBKJ01000043.1:11605-17689 GCF_002297325.1 Treponema sp. UBA753
GGGGGGGGGGGACTGATTACTGCATGGGGTTCACACTATGAAAAAAAGATTTTCAATTTCGGCGGTTCTTATGCTGTCGAATATTATTGGGCTTACAGTTTATGCCGCGGCTCTTTCGATTATTGTCTATTCCAGAATCAAAACCGATTTTTCTGAATATTTTAGGCAGACATTAAAAGACGACGTTTCCATTGTTTATGAAGAAATTGATATTTATAAGAAAAGCTGCACAGATTCAACCTTGTATACTCTAAAGACAATCGAAGACATTTACTTGAACTTTGGCTTTTCAAGACCTGAATTATTCCGCAATACTTGTAAAAATTCCATTGCCGCTTCTTTGTTTGATGCCTGTAGTTTTGTTGGAAACGACGGAACTTCAATAAATATAGGAAATATGCATGAAATCGATGGTCAGACTGTAAAAAATGTCTTTCAGGGAAAACGGTTTTCCGGCTTTATTCAAGCTGACGGTATTGTTTCTTATATTTGCGGGCGTCCTTTGGAAGCTAACGGAAAAGTTGTAGGAGCATTCTTTACAAAAAAGGAAATTCTGAACAATGCGTTTGTTGACCGCATTTCAAAATCCACAACCTGCGACTTTACAATTTTTGAAGGATCAAAAAGAGCCTTTACTTCAATTGCCGGAATGCTCGGGACTGAAATTGCCGATAAAACTCCAATTGAAAGAGCTTCTGGTGGCGAAGAAACTTTGTACAACGCAAAAATAAACGGAGAAAACTATTTTACATATTATTTTCCGTTAAAGCAGGACTACGGAACTTTCCTTACAACGCTTTTTCTCGGAAAGAAAGTTTCGCTTGTGCATGAAATTATATTTTCTATTTTTTCGCGGATTCTTATTGCTACTGTTTTGTGCGCAGTTGTAATTATTTTAATTCTTGTGGCTATTCTGATTTCAAAAATTATAAATCCGCTTAAGGCTGTGGGAGATGCAATCAACAACCTTTCTTCTGGAGATGCAGACCTTACGGCGCGGCTTCCTATAAAATGGAACAATGAGTTTGATGATATTTCAGTTGACGTAAATAAATTTATTGAAATGATTCAGAAAATTATCATTGAGCTGAACGAGGCGCAGAATTCCCTTGATTCAATCGGCCAGAACCTTGGAACAAACGCATCTGAATCTGCCAGCGCAACTGCTCAGATTATGGCGAACATTACCGGCGTAAAAAAGCAGTCGGAAAATCTTTCGCTTTCTGTTTCAAATACAACTGGAATTCTTGGAAAATCTGCCGGCAGCGTAAGAGATTTGTCTGGACTTGTTGAAGCTCAGGCTCAAGGAATTTCAGAGTCTTCCGCTGCAATTGAAGAAATGCTTGGAAATATTTCTTCTGTTACCGCAAATGTTCATAAAATGTCTGACAGCTTTAAAGAGCTTGGCGGAACTGTTGACGAAGGAAAAACAAAGCTTGCGAATGTAGATGGTAAAGTCAACGAAATTGCAGCCCAGTCAAAAATGCTTATTCAGGCTAACCAGATTATTTCGCAGATTGCCTCTGAAACAAACTTGCTTGCAATGAATGCCGCAATTGAAGCCGCCCACGCAGGAAAAGCAGGCGAAGGATTCTCTGTTGTTGCAAATGAAATTAGGAAACTTGCGGAAACTTCAAGCCAACAGTCAAAAAATATCAATACAGAACTTAAACAGATTTCTTCTTCTATTAAAGATGTTGTTTCCCTTTCAAAGGATTCGCAGACTGCATTTGGCGAAATTGTTACGCATTTGAATTCAACTGATACGATTATCCGTGAAATTGACAACGCCATGAATGAGCAGGAAAACGCTTCAAGGCAGATTTTTAGTGCGCTAAGCGACATGAGAAGCCAGTCTTCAGAAGTAAATGAGAAATTCAAGGATGTAAACAGCGGAATTGTTGAAGTTTCTAAGGAAATGGATTCTGTTCAGCACGTTTCTTCTACAATTCTTGGAAGCATGGATGAAATGGCGGCCGGAGCAAGGCAAATAAGTTCGGCAGCCCAGAATGTTTCGGATTTGGCGCAGTCCACAAAGGAAAATATTTCTGTAATGGATAGCCGTCTTGGTCAGTTCAGGGTTTAGCCTAAAACTTTAAATCTAAATTTCCGCTTGGAATATTTGAATACGCTTCATTTATTCCGGGCGGATTTTTTTTTGCTTTGTGCGTAACTGTTGTCCATTTGATGAATAAATTCTTTCTATTCTAATTGTAATGTTTTTGAAATTTCTCTATATTATTAACGGTATCTTTTTGCTAAAATGCGGAAAGATTCGGTTAAAAAAAATTCTTTTCCTATAAAATCTTTATTCTTGGGAGGAACTATGACAGTTCTTGAAATGTTCAGTCAAAGTGGAATTCTTACTTTGCTGGGAATGGGTGTGGTTTTCTTTTTTCTGATTATTATGATTTTGGCGATGATTGCGCTTCATGCTGTGGTTCATGCCTTAAAATGGGACGCCGAGCCTGTCGCCGAGCAGCCTGTTGCTTCTCCTTCCGTTCCTGCCGAAGACAATGGCGCTGTTGTTGCCGCTATTGCCGCTGTATTAAAAGATAAAAAAGCGTTGTAATTAATAGATTTTTATTAAGAGGTTGATTTATGTCTAAGAAAATTGGAATTTCTGAACTTGTTTTGCGTGATGCCCATCAGTCTTTGCATGCCACTCGCATGACAACTGCTGATATGCTTCCTGCTTGCGGAATGATTGATAAAATTGGCTACTGGGCTGTAGAAGGCTGGGGCGGAGCAACTTATGACTCTTGTATCCGCTTTTTGAATGAAGATCCTTGGGATCGTCTTCGCAAGCTCCATGCGGCTCTTCCAAACAATAAGATTATGATGCTTTTGCGCGGACAGAATCTTTTGGGATACCGTCATTACGCTGATGATGTTGTTGACAAATTTGTTGAAACTGCCGCAAAGAACGGAATTGATGTTTTCCGCATTTTTGATGCCTGCAACGACCCTCGCAATCTTGAGCGTGCCACAAAAGCTGCAAAAAAGACAGGAAAGCATGTTCAGATGGCAATTTCCTATGCAGTTACTCCTTTCCATACAAATCAGGTTTATGCTGACCTTGCAAAAACTTATGCTGAATTCGGCGCGGACTCAATCTGTATAAAAGATATGTCTGGACTTTTAAAGCCTTATGAAGCCTATGACTTGGTTCTTGCAATTAAAAAAGCCTGTGATCTTCCTATTGAGATTCACTCTCATGCGACAACGGGTCTTTCTGTTGCTACAGAACTTAAGGCTGTTGAAGCTGGCGCGGATATTCTGGACACAGCTATTTCTTCAATGTCTATGGGAACAAGCCATTCTCCAACTGAAACTGTTGTTGAAATGCTCAAGGGAACCGAATATGATACAGGGCTTGATACAAAAGCGCTTCTTGAAATTGCAGCTTATTTCCGCGAAGTCCGAAAGCATTATTCTTCACTTGAATCTTCTTTCCTTGGAGCTGACACACGCATTCTTCTTTCTCAGGTTCCAGGCGGAATGCTTTCAAATCTCGAAAGCCAGCTTAAGCAGCAGGGCGCATCTAACAAAATGGATGATGTTCTAAAAGAGCTTCCGATTGTCCAGAAAGATGTTGGATATGTTCCTCTTGTAACTCCGACTTCACAGATTGTTGGAACTCAGGCTGTTTTCAATGTTCTTTTTGGTCGCTATGAAAGAATGACAGGTGAATTCCGTGATCTTTTGGTTGGAAAATACGGAAAGCTTCCTGCAGAGCCAAATGCGGATCTCGTAAAAAAAGCTCTTGCACAGAACAATATGGAAGAAGTTATTACTTGCCGTCCTGCTGACAAAATTGAACCTGAATGGGACAAAATGGTTAAGGAAGCAAAGGAAAACGGTGGCGATGGAAGCGACGAGGATACACTCACTTATGCAATGTTCCCGAAAGTTGCTCCAAAATTCTTTAAGGAAAGAGCAAACGGTCCTGTTGATGCTGCTACTGCATTTGCAAAGAAAGAAGCTCCTGCTGCTGAACCTGCTTCAAAGGGCGGATCTTACACAATCACAGTTAACGGTTCTGCATATAATGTAACTTCAGACGGAAACGGTTCTGTTACAGTAAATGGAACTCCTTATTCTGTTTCTGTTGGGGCTGGAACTGCGGCTCCTGCTTCTGCTTCTGCTCCGGTTGCTACAGGCGGAGTTGATGTAAAGGCTCCGGTTGCTGGAACATTGCTTAAGCAGTGCTTTGCAAACGGAACAAAAGTTTCTAAAGGCCAGACTATAATAATAATTGAATCAATGAAGATGGAGCTTGAAGTTAAAGCTACAGATGACGGAACAATCACTTATTCTGTTGCTCCTGGTTCACAGATTCAGAGCGGACAGGTTCTTGCCACCATTGGCGGTGTTGTTGTTCAGCCTGCTCCAGTTGCAAAACCTGTTGCTTCTCCTGCAACTGCGGCTCCAGCTGCTCCAGTTTCATCTGGCAATGGAACAAAAGTAAATGCTCCGGTTGCCGGCGTGTTCCTTAGAACAGCAGTTGCTGAAGGCGCTTCTGTAAAGAAAGGCGACAATGTTGTTATTATTGAGTCAATGAAAATGGAACTTGAAATAAAAGCTCCTGTTGATGGAAAAGTTCACTTCCTTGCAAGTGCTGGAACTCAGCTTACAAATGGTCAGCCAGTAGCTGAAATTTGCTAAGATTATCTGCCGCCTCTTTTTAGGAGCGGTGGAAGTTTTTTTAAGGAAATAGTATGCCTGATACAAAGAAAATTAAAAATACAAAAATTGCATTTATTATGCTTTCGATTATGGCAGTTGCTGGAGTTCTTTCATTTACAACAAGAACTTTTGCGCAAGACAAACCTGCTCCAGCTTCTGGAATGGAACGTGTAATAAAAGGAACTGAAAACTGGAATGGAAAATATGATATTTCTATTTCAAAGTTCTTAAAGAATATTGGAAAGTCAACTGGAATCTATAAGATGATTCATCAGCCTACAGCGGAAGAGCTTGCGTTGGAAAAAGCGCAGGCAGAAGCTCAGCTTGCGGCGGAAGAAAACAATCCGTTTGATGAAGCTCCTAAAGCTCCGGGCTGGCAGTCTTTGATTATGCTTGCAATTGGCTTCCTTATTATTTATCTTGCAGTTGGAAAAGGATTTGAGCCGCTTCTTCTTATTCCTATTGGATTTGGAACTGTTCTTGTGAATATTCCGGGCGCGGCAATGGGAGACGCTCCTCATGGAATGCTTCATATAATTTACAGCGCGGGCGTTGGAAACGAATTCTTCCCGATGCTTATTTTCATGGGAATTGGCGCAATGACTGACTTTGGTCCTCTTATTGCAAATCCAAAAACTGCATTGCTTGGCGGTGCTGCCCAGTTTGGCGTTTTCTTTACGCTTTTCGGTGTTGCATTTATGAACGCTTTTCTTGGAACTGACTATACAATGCTTCAGGCTAGCGCGATTTCAATTATCGGCGGTGCGGACGGTCCTACTTCAATTTATGTTTCTGGAAAGCTTGCTCCTGAAATGATGGCGGTTATTGCGGTTGCCGCATATTCTTACATGGCTCTTGTTCCGATGATTCAGCCTCCGATTATGAAACTTCTTACGACAAAAAAAGAACGCCTGATAAAAATGGATCAGCTTAGGCCTGTTTCAAAGACAGAAAAAGTTTTGTTTCCGATTTTGCTTCTTGTGATTTCAATTCTTCTTTTGCCGCCAGCTTGTCCTTTGATTGGAATGCTTGCGTTCGGAAACTTCGTAAAGGAAAGCCATGCTGCGGAACGTCTTTCTAAAACTATGGAAAACGAGCTTATGAACATTGTTTCAATTCTTCTTTCTCTTGGTGTTGGAAGCCAGATGACTCCTGAAAAAATCATTAAGAAAGAATCACTTGGAATTATTGTTCTTGGTCTTTTTGCATTTGCAGTTGCCACAATTGGCGGTCTTGTAATGGCAAAAATCATGAATCTTTTCCTTAAGAAGAAAATTAATCCGCTTATTGGTTCTGCGGGAGTTTCTGCGGTTCCTATGGCTGCCCGTGTTGCGAATAAAGTTGGACTTGAGTACGATCCTTCAAACTTCCTTTTGATGAATGCGATGGGACCGA
>NZ_DBKJ01000043.1:17747-18372 GCF_002297325.1 Treponema sp. UBA753
TGATGAATGCGATGGGACCGAATGTTGCCGGTGTAATTGGAACTGCAATTGCTGCTGGTGTTTTCATTGCAACTTACGGTGCTTAGTTTTTTATGGCAGAACTGCATTTTATAAAGTGCGGTTCTGTTGTTTTTTTGTGCCTGAATTAAGGTTTTATGCAGAAAAAATTTTTATACACTATTTTAATTGTCTTTTCAGTTTTTCTGTGGATTTTATATCCTGCATTCAGGCACGAGCTTAAAATTTCCAATAAATGCGCCCTTGAATTTGAAAACGATTCAGGCGCAGTTATTTTGTCTTTTTTTGACAATTCCACTGTTGAAGCATTTGTGCATGAAGAAAGAAAATTTGAAATTTCTTTTGCGATTTGCTTTGCGTTTCTGGCACTTCTTGTTCTTGTAATTGAAAAGAATATTGATTTTTCTTTATGTGCGCTGAACGTTCCTGTCAAGAATAAATACATTGATTTTGTAATAAAGCAAACTTCCGTCTTATAAAGTTCCTCATAATTTTTTCACTTTTAATTTTTATGCTTTCTCATTGTTTTTTATGGAGGAATTTTTATGTTGCCTTTTTACTCTGCTGGAAAAATCAGAAATGCTGAAAAGAATTCAATTCTTTGCTC
>NZ_DBKJ01000043.1:18436-18564 GCF_002297325.1 Treponema sp. UBA753
TTAGTTGATGCGGTCGATTCAAACTGCGTTATGGACAGGCAGCTTGTAATCAGTGATTTGCAAAAGCATGACGAGGCTGCCGGCGAAGAGTCAAAGTTTGGAAATGTGTCTGTTCATGTTGCAATGTC
>NZ_DBKJ01000043.1:18653-18922 GCF_002297325.1 Treponema sp. UBA753
GTGGGCGTAAAGTCTTTTTGTATTGCGGCAGGAATTTTAAAAGACCGTGCTGAGCTTATAATTTTATGGAATGAAATGTCTGAGCATAATCTTGACTTGATGTCAAAAGTTGCCCAGCTTCTTGAATATGCAGACAAAAAAGGAATGGATGCACTTAAAGCCTTGGATTTTTTAAAGAATAGCATTTGTGCCTGTTCAAAATAAAACCTTAAACCGCTGAATCTTTGCTTTTAAAAATCCGGCGGCTTAATTTAGGGTTTATCAAAACC
>NZ_DBKJ01000127.1:0-14367 GCF_002297325.1 Treponema sp. UBA753
ATTAAAAACATAGACCTGATTTAAGGGATTAAAACTAGGAATCTCGCTGAAGCTGATTATTCTCTTCTGCAATCTTATTATTAAAAACATAGACCTGATTTAAGGGATTAAAACTCAATCAAAATTCTGCTAAAATCAAGATTTGTATTTGTCTGAATAAAAAACAAAGACTTTATTTTAAGAATTAAAAAAATTGCGTTTGACGTGATTCAGTCAAATCCAAGAATGTCAATCACAATCGCTTTGACCGGAATTGCGATAGAGCTGCTGTCATTTTTGGTAAAACGGATTGCAAAGTCCGCTTAATGACGTCTGGTGTTTTTTGAGAAATTTATTTAGGGAGGCATGATAAAATGAAAAAAATTGTATTTGCAACAATTCCGATGCAGGAAATAAAAGAAGGCATTGTCTACAAATCTGAAGAAAACAAGGCAATCGAATATGAAAAGCCTGTGCTTTTTACGGTGGATTCTCTGCTTGCAAAAACGCTTGAAAAAGGTGATGAGGTCAAGATTGTAAGAATTGTTACAGAAGGAAAATTTTCTGACGATAATCTGAAGCTCCAAAAAAACGAGCTTGACAAAATCAATTCTGAAATCAAAGCTGATATTTCTTATGTCGAGGTGAGGGAGGCATTCAGGGAGACAAACCAGGTCTTGCATTCAAGGTTCAGGCAGCTGGTGAATTCGCTTGAGACTGGCTGCGAAATTTATACGGATATGACTTTTGGCCCCAAGACTTTAACGCCGGTTCTGTTTTATGTGCTTGGATTTGCGGAGAAATTCTTTGATGCGGATATTAAGAACATTGTTTATGGAAAAGTAGATTTTGATAAAAACAAACATCCGATTCCCGATACCGCTGAAATTTTTGATGTTACATCACTGTACTACCTGAATTCCATGGCTTCTGTAATGAAAGCTCCGGACGGAGCGTCTGCTCTGGCAATGCTCAACACTTTGTTTGAACTTTAGCGTTTTTGGGGTTGTTTATGGAAGATTCAAAATCAAAAGAAGAAAATCCCATCAATCTTCTCTGCAAAAAATATTTTACACCGGAACTCTGCGACGGGCCTGTAACAGAAACTCCTGCTGCGCTTAAGAATAAGGCATTTGCAGAGCTTTTGTCTTATGGCGATAAAATTTGCTGTAAAAAATTCAGGGGCAAGGAAGATTATTTATGCATGGAAATTGTAAAAACAATTGAGGCGTGCTGGAATTCTTGGAAAAAATCCCCATGTTCTTCATCATATTCAGGCTACTTTTATAAGGCTCTTTGCAACAATCTTAAAAAGCTATGCGTCAAAAATGAGGAGGAATTTAAAGCGTTGTCTTTTGATTCTCCTGTTGGCAAGAATGGCGAGACGGTAACTTTACTCGATTTTGAGCCTGATGATAAACCTGCAAGCTTGGATGATAAAATCGAAAATGACAGTAAGCTTAATAAGCTCTTTGACGACATTGAAATATATACAAGAGCGGTAAGAACTGATGTCCGCAAATCGCTTTGCGTAATGTTCACCTACAGAATTCTTCATGATGCAGAATTTCCAGATTCAGGCTGGATAGAAGAAAAACACAAAAAGTACGATTTTATAAACATGGAGCTTGCCGAAGATTATTTTGCAAAACAGGAGCTTGCTAAGTCAGAGAACAAAAAATTTAAGTATACCCAAAAAGATGTGTCAAAACTGTTCGGAATTCCTGAAAAAACGCTTTCCGACAGAAGTAGAAAGATAGACAGCTTCTTTGATTTGCAAAAAAACAATGAGAACTGTTTTTAAAAGGCATTTATTCGGTTTTCAATCCGTTCGGAATTACTCCGGGCGGATTTTTTTTTATTTAAAAGTGTTAATTTTCCGAACAGAAAGAACTCTTTATATATATAAGCAGAAATAAATATTGGAGGAGCAAATGAACGCAGTAAAATCATAAAATTTTTTGCCAAAAACGGAGCAAGAATAGCTCTTGGTGAAAAGCAGTCAAAAAAAAAGCTTATGTAAATGGTTTAAAACTTGAAAGAGAGGTGTGATATTATGCAAGTAGAGTTTGTTATTGCGGCATTTTTCATTTGTATAGGTATTTCTATTTGTATCCTAGGAATTATACTAGATACTTGGGGATAATATAGAATGGATTAAAAACACAGATTTGATTTAAGGTATTAAAACTTGTTCTGTATATGGGAGATTTTAGATGGAAACAAAGACAACACGCATAGGAATGGAAACAGAGATTGACAAGAACCTTAAAACTCTTGCAGAAACAAAAGCAACATGCTACTGCCTGCGAGAAACAGGTCAATGTGATTTTGATGACTGCTTAGAATGCAGCAAGTTAAGTCTGTACCAGCAAGGTGTCAGGAATCTTCTGCCTGTTGACCTGCTTAAGGTTGATAACCTTGCTGCAAAGATTATTCAGCGGAAACTTGATAATGACATTTCATTCCGTGCTACGTCAGCTTCGCGCTGGAAATATTTCTTCAACAGCCTGAAATGGATGGCTATAGTTTTTCTGTTTGCAATATTTATCCCTTTAGCGGCTGCTTACTTCTTGTGCACATATGCCCTAGATACTAAGGGAGCTGTCTATCCTATTATAGATGATATTACAGAGAGCAAGATAATCCGTGTGCTTGATGAAACACATAAGAATGTATATGACATGAATGGCGACCATCAGGTTAACTGCCAGGATTTTACAGTCATGTTTATTTATCTTTGGGCTAAGATATATCCTGATGACTCTAAATCTGCTCAGATTGTCTTTAACAAGAACTTTAATACAGGCATGAACCACCTGTTTGTGTCGGTCAGGTCTGGTAATAAAGTGTTCTATATTGAGCCGCAGGGAAGCTATACAAACTATCGTATGGAGCATTTCTGGGGAGACAGGTATGACCCTTGCTTTAATAGGGAAATCCGCAAGTCGTTCTGGTATGCACAGATGGGGCTTCCTTATAATGGAGAGTGATTAATGACCAAACCTTGAAATAGAACTATTCGTGTTATGAGCTTTCCGTGCTGATTTTCCATCTCATTTCTCAGTAACTTTTGGGTCAAAACTCAGTAACTTTTGAGTGAAAACTCAGTAACTTTTGAGCTGTTTTTATGTCTGCATTTTTTCAGCTTTAATTGCAAATTATCATTATATAAACTACAATTGGGCATATGGCAAAGACTGTAGACGATAAGAAAATTATTTACACAATGGATCGGGTTTCCCGCGCTTACGGGACTAAAGTTGTTCTTAAAGACATAAGCATTTCATATTATTACGGAGCAAAAATCGGCGTTATTGGTGAAAACGGCGCCGGTAAGTCTTCTTTATTTAAAATTCTTGCGGGCGTTGACAACGATTTTACAGGCGAAACTCATCTGCTTCCTGGATTCACAATGGGATATTTGGAGCAGGAACCGCAGCTTGAAGCAGGCAAGACTGTAAAAGAAATTGTAATGGAAGGCGTAAAGCCGATTACAGATTTGCTTGCTGAATTCGACAAAGTGAACGAGGCGTTTGGAGACCCTGACGCTGACTTTGACAAGCTTTGCGCAAGACAGGCTGAGCTTCAGGAAAAACTTGATGCTGCGGATGCATGGAATTTGGACACAAACCTTGAGCTTGCAATGGACGCATTAAGATGTCCTCCTGCTGACCAAGTTGTGGACGTGCTTTCTGGAGGTGAACGCCGCCGTGTTGCCTTGTGCCGCCTTCTTCTTCAGCAGCCTGATATTCTGCTTTTGGACGAACCTACTAACCACCTTGACGCAGAAACTGTCGCCTGGCTTGAACGCCACCTTCGTGACTACAAAGGCACAATCATTGCGATTACTCATGACCGCTACTTCCTTGACAATGTTGCCGGATGGATTCTTGAAATGGACAGAGGTGAAGGCTATCCGTTTAAAGGAAATTATTCTGAATGGCTTGAAGCAAAGGAAAAGCGTCTTGAGCAGGAAGAAAAACAGGCAAGCGTTCGTCAGCGCGAAATGAAAGAAGAGCTTGAATGGATTCACGCAGGCGCAAAAGGAAGGCAGGCAAAGCACAAAGAGCATATCACAAAGTACGAGCAGCTTTTGGCGGAAGAGCAGAAACGTGTTCAGCTTAAAGACAGCCAGATTTCAATTCCGGCAGGACCTCGTCTTGGAAGCCTTGTAATTGAAGCGAGCGGTCTTACAAAATCATTTGGCGACAAGCTCCTTTTTGAAAACCTTGACTTTGCAATTCCTGCTGGTGCTGTTGTTGGAGTTGTTGGACCTAACGGTGCCGGAAAAACTACTTTGTTCAAAATGCTTGCAAAGGCTGCCACAGGTGAAGGAGAAGAAACTCCAGATTCCGGCACAATAAAAGTAGGCGACACTGTAAAGCTTGTGTATGTAGATCAGATGAGAAGCAAACTAGACCCAGACAAGACAGTACTTGAGCTTCTTTCTGGAGGAGCTGACCTTATAAAGCTTGGTGCTGTGGACGAAAAAGGACGGCCTGTAAATGGAGCGTTGCGTGAAGTGAATGCCCATGCGTATTGCTCTTGGTTCAACTTTAACGGCGCGGAACAGAACAAAAAAATCAGCGTGCTTTCCGGCGGAGAAAAAAACAGGCTGAACATGGGGCTTATGTTCAAGGAAGCGGGAAACGTTTTGCTTTTGGACGAACCTACAAACGACCTTGATATTTCTACAACGCGCTCGCTTGAAGAGGCAATCAACAGTTTTGCAGGCTGCGTTCTTGTAATCAGCCACGACCGCTACTTCCTTGACCGTATCTGCACTCACATTCTTGCGTTTGAAAACAACAGCGAAGTCAAGTGTTTTGAAGGCAACTGGAGCGAATACGTAGAATGGAAGAAAAACGTCCTTGGCATTGACGACGACCATCCTCACAAGACCATGTACCGCAAACTCACAAGATAAATGTAGAACTGTAGAAAAAAGGATGCCCGGTTGGGGCATCCTTTTTTTTGTGTCATAAAACCAATGCGATGTTATTTGCTAGGCGGATTGTTGCCGCGGTTTCCATCGCTTGGGTTTCCTGTTGTTGAAGGCATTCTTCCGCCTTCCCCTGCGTGGCTGTTGCCTGGTTTTACAGTTGTCTTTCCCATTTGTATGCTCCTTTAAAATGAATTATAAAAACTGTTGCAGCAAAAGCTGACAATAGCTTATTGCTAGTTTGATCCCATTTGTACTTTTGTGATTGTTATTGTGCCAGGGTAGTAATAATATTTTTTTTCTCCAAAAGAAGAATAAGTGTAGTCGTATTCAACTTTGTATGTGCTTGGTTGTGTGAGTTTTCCCATGAATGTAAGAATTACATCACTAGGTTTATATTCAGAGGAATTAGAAGAATCGGTATTTCCATTGATGTCTTTACCATTATAGAAAGTAACTGGAGTTCTTGTCTCTTGTTTTAGAATTTTTCCTGATATTGTTTTTTTGTCATAGCTTATTTCTAATGCTCCATAAAGAACTTTTACATCTGAATCTATTTGTTTGAAAATGTGTTGCTCTACGGAATCTTTTAAATAACCTTCGGTTACTATTTCAAGAAGTTCTTCTAGTTCTGCTGATGTTATTGCAAATCCAGTATAATAATTATAATTGGATCCATCTTTAGTATAAAAGCTTCCCGCTTTATGATTAGAAGCTAATTCTGCGGAGATAGATTTTACATCTTTTAAGTATTCATTATTTTTAACACTTTCATCTAGCTCAATTTTATAGGCATCTCGTGGAATCCATGAACTAAGAGAAATCGTGTCATCTGAATATGTTTCCTCTCTGTTCTCCTGATTATTTGTTATTTCTGATTTATTTCCTCCGTCGCAACCATCATCACAACTTGATAGTATAACTGGTAATAAAATTGTTGCTAAAATCATGCAAAGTTTATTAAACTTTTTCATAACATAACTCCTTGTTAATTTTGTTACCCTATCTTACCCCCCCCCGGCACTTTGTCAAGAGATTTGTTTGCTTTTTAGAGATTTTATTTATTGCATAGGTTAACTTAATTAACTTGTTAAAGTAAGTTAATTAAGTTAATATTGAAGCATGAATGGCATAGAAGAACTTAGGAAAAAAATAGAAACTCTTCCAGCTGGTGGAATTACAGCAAAAACGATAAAAGGAAAAAAATATCTTTATTATCAATGGACAGAGAACGGCAGGCAATTTTCGCGGACTGTAAAAGAAAAAGAAGCTGAGCTTTTAAAAGCTCAAATAGAAGAGAGAAAACTTTTGCAGGAAAAATTAAAGGAGATGAGGAATTCTAAAATTCATGTTTTTTCGGCAAAGCTTGAAAAAGATAATATCTATAATTGTGATGTCAGAATTGGAGAGCCTCTAAAGACTTTTGCGGCATCTGTAAGTTCTTATAAAAAACGTTATATATATGAAGATATAAAAAATTTTATATACAATGAAACGCATGATAAAGTATTTATTCTTTATGGTCTGCGAAGAACTGGAAAAACTACTTTAGTTCGTCAGATTATTTATAATATGCTGGAAAGTAATTTTTCTAAATCAGTTTTTATTCAGATAAATTCAAATAATACGCTTTCTGATGTAAACAAGGATTTAAAAGTGCTGGAATCTAAAGGCTATAAATATGTCTTTATTGATGAAGTTACACTGATGGAAGATTTTATTGATGGAGCTGCGCTTTTTTCTGACGTTTTTGCTGCTAGTGGAATGAAGATAGTTCTTTCTGGAACAGATTCTCTTGGTTTTATTTTTTCTGAAGATGAGCAGCTTTATGATCGATGCATTCTTTTGCATACAACATTTATTCCGTTCCGGGAGTTTTATGATATTCTTGGAATTCAAAGTATTGATGAATATATTAAATACGGCGGCACAATGAGCCGTAGCGGTGAAAATTATAATAATTCAATTTTTGGTACAAAGCAGAGTACTGATGAATATGTAAATACTGCAATTGCCAGAAACATACAGCATTCGCTTAAAAATTACCAATATGAAGATCATTTTAGAAATCTTTATGAGCTATATGAAAAACATGAGCTGACAAATGTAATCAATAGAATTGTAGAAGATATGAATCATCGTTTTACTATTGATGTTTTGACGCGCGATTTTAAATCCCATGATTTTGGCTTGGCGCAAAGAAATGTCCGTAATGATAGAACTAATCCTACAGATATTCTTGATACTGTTAATAAACCGAAGCTGATAAAAAATCTTATGAAGGCTTTGGAAATTTTAAATAAAGAGAATCAGACTATAGAAATCAAGGATGTTCATCGCAAAGAAATTAAAGAATACTTGGATATTCTTGATTTGACTTGCAATATTCCTGTTGTTTCCATGGCTGATTTGAACAATAGAGCTTTTTTAACTGTTTTTAGCCAGCCAGGCTTGCGTTATTCGCAGGCGGAATCTCTTGTAAAAAGTCTTATGATGGATGACGTTTTTAAAAATATTTCCGCAATTGATAGAAAAAGAATTACAGATAAAATTCTTGATGATGTGAAAGGTCGTATTCTTGAGGAAATTGTTTTGCTGGAAACAAAAAAAGCTAACCCTGAAAAAGATATTTTTAAGCTTAAGTTTGCTGTAGGTGAATTTGATATGGTTGTCTATGATTCTGAAAATGTTAACTGTAAAATATATAAGATTAAGCACAGCAAAGAAATTTCTAAAGAGCAGTATCATCATCTTGTCGATACAAAAAAATGTGAACAGACAGAATTTCGCTATGGTAAGATTTTGAGCAAGGTAGTTTTATATAGAGGAAAAAACTTGGAAACAGAAGATGGTGTTTTGTATAGAAATGTGGAGGAATATCTTTTAGAACTTGGCAAACATTAAAGCTATCCTTACAACTCCCATTGAAACAACTTTATGTGTAGTTTATAATCTGCCAAGATTTTTTATGCGAGGTTTATATGGCAAAGTTTCCTTCTTGTGCTCTTGATGTAAGGCTTATTGCGCTTGACTTGGACGACACTCTTTTGGATTCAAATAGAAAAATCAGCGACAAAAATGTGCAGGTGCTTCAGGAATGCGCTCGCCGCGGAATTTATGTTGTGCTTTGCTCTGGACGCGCGGAAGATGGAATTCTGCCTTTTGTGCGCAGGCTGGACATTGCTGGCAGCGAGTTTGGAAAATTTATAATTGCAATAAACGGATGCAGCGTTTTTGATATGCACGAGCGAAAGCAGATTTACACTTGCAGCGTTGATTCTTCTATTCTTCTAAAGGTCAATTCCGAAGCTGAAAAAATGGGGCTTAGAAGCGAAGTCTATTCCCCGGACACAATTTTCTATGCAGAAGAAACTCCTTGGACGCGCAAGGACGTTGATATGTGCGGTTTAAAAGGAAAAGTTATAGACGACTACGAAACTTTCCTGACTGAAAAAAAATTTCCTAAGATGCTTGTTCCTGGCGAGCCTGAAACTCTTCAAGTGCTGCAAAAAAAACTCAAGGAAGAACTTGGAGATTCCGCCGTTATATTTACAAGTAAACCGTTCTTTCTTGAAATCCTTCCGCCGAACTGCGGAAAAGGTGAATCTATAAACTGGCTTGCTGACTACATTGGAATTCCGCGCTCATCTACAATGGGATTCGGAGACAGCATGAACGATGAAAGTATGATTGAAAAATGCGGTTACGGCGTGTGCATGAGCAATGGAATTGACTACATAAAAAACGCCGCTGACTTTATCACTGAAAAAGATAACGATTCAAGCGGCGTTGGCGACTTTATAGAAAAATATGTTTTGTAAATTTTAAGATTCAATGTCCGCTTTTTGCAGAAGCTCTGTTTCCCATTCAAGCAGGGCTTTTTCTTCTTGCGTCTTGTTTCCTTTTACATCGCACATTATTCTAAAGACCGGCTCTGTTCCGCTTGGACGCATCCAGATAAAGGCTGCAGGGTGATTTGAACTGTCCAGGAATTTTACTTTTAGTCCGCCGTTCGCATTGTTCCAGTTTTGAGCGGCAACAGTTTCTTTTGTGCCGTTTGTTGTGAATGCTTCGTAGCTTGAAATTCCGTATTCATTTTTGAGCTGCTCTTTTTTTTCTTCCCAAGATGAAATGAATTCTTTTCTGAAGTTTTCCTTGAGCTTGCCTTTGTCCTGCATTTTTACTTGAAGAACTGCGCGGCTTTCGCTTACGCCTGTTGTTGTATATTCAGGCAGCGTGGAAATAACATCGTTTAGGGTAAAGTTGTCATTGTATTTTTCTTCCTGCCCGGACATCTTGCACCACAAGTGGAACAAGCCAATTTTATTTTTTGTGTCTCGCAGCGCAAGAAGTTTTACCAGCGCAAAAATTGTTGCAACTGGATCCCTTACCGCAGAAGGGTATGTTATGTTTCCGCCGTTGCTTCCTTCCCCGAATATTCTTACGTTAAAGCCTTCGCTTCTTTTTTCACGCGCAAGGTTCACTACATTTGCTTCTCCAACTTCTGCGCGGAATACTTTTGCATTCAGTCTGGCGCAGATTTCGTCAATTCTCATGGAAGTAGGGCAGTTTACAGCTACCGCAAGATTTTTTGTGTCCGGATTTTTCCAGTATTCAAATGCAAGTTCCGACATTACGCATAGCGCGAACACTTCTTGTGCCGGCACGGTTTTTGCCTCTTTGCCGTTCCAGTAGACAATGTTTCCTCGGTCGCCGTCGCAGTCTGGCATATATCCGAGCAGGGCTGATTTGTTTCCTTCTTTTTGGAGCTCATTGATTTTTTGCGCGCAATGCACAAGATTTTCTGGCTCTGGAATTATTGCGTGAACAATTTTATCTTCGTTGAATGGAATAAAACTGATTCCGCTTTCCGGAATAAATTTTTTATCTATTGAAGTTGCGCGGGCAGAACCGTTCATGTCGCACACAAGGCTAAGCGGATTTTTCTGCGCTGCTTTTTTTAAAATGCTGAACAGCTTGTGCTGAAATAAAATTTTTGGACTTCCGGCTATTACGGTCTTTATAAATTTTTCGTAGGCGGCAAGAGACTGTTTTTTATACTTGGCGCATTTTGCGTACACATTTTCAACTTGTGCCTTTTGAGCTTTGAATGCAAGCGAAAGTGCGTGGTCTTCTGCTCCGACTGAACTGCATTTTGCTGCAAAGCTTTCCGCAAGTTTTTTTGATTCCCCGGCTTCAAGAACGCCTCCGTTGTTCAGTCCGAATTTTATTCCGTTGTGTCCTACAGGATTGTGGCTTGCTGAAATGTAGAGAAATCCGTCGTGTTTTTTTGAATACGCCATAATTTCCGGGGCGGCGGCAGTTCCAAGGAAAACAATTTTTATTCCGCAGGCGCAAAGTCCTTGAATCACATTGAGCGCGATTTCTTTTCCTGTGGGGCGTGTGTCTGTTGCTACTACAACTGACGGCTCTTTTTTTCCTGTTTTTGAAATTATATATTCTGCGAATGTTTCCGCAATTAAAAGACAAAGAAAGCTGTTTGCTTCTCCGATTTTTGGCGAAGTGTCTTCCGCATCCATGCTTTCTGTAAAAACTTTTCTCCAGCCGGATGCTGATAAAATCATATTGTGTTCCATAATGTGCTTATTATACCGCTTTTGCCGTAACTGTGGAAGCGAACAGAATTTTTTGTTAAACTTGTTCATGTCTGGAATTCCTTATGTTGGAGATAAAATGAGAAAATTACTTTTTATGATGATGATTTTTCTTGGTTTCATTGCTTCATCTTTTGCCGTAGATTTGTCCAAGGACAAATATCTTCGCTTTGAATTCACATGGGATTCATCTTATTTTCTGACTCCTGAAGCGATATATCGAATTTGCTGGGAAGACAGCTTTTATGAGAAACTTAGCCGTAGCGATTTCAGGCTTGACGAGAACGGCTGGTTTTATTATGACGAAATCATGTTCATTCCGGAACTTGCGGTCAAGTTAGGCGGAAATTGCAAGAATAATGAATATGCGCAAATGCGAGGATATTTTTACAATCCGTGGTTCAAAGTTACATATTCTGCATCATCTTCGCTTTCTGAAAACACGAGGAGCGGCTTTGTGGTCTATTCAGCCGAAAATCTTGGCACATTTGCTTTTGCGCCCACTGACCATTACGAGAGCCTTTCATGGAATTATGACCATATTCCCTGGGTCGAGGGTGAAAGCGGTTACGGAATCGGCACAGTTATAAAAATGACTTCGGAAAAGCCTTTCAAAAAGATTATGATTCTGAACGGCTATGTTGATGCAAAGAAGCCGGAATTGTACCGAAAGAATTCCCGCGTAAAGGCATTTTTTGTCCGGGACTTGGATAACGGCAGCGAATACACTTTTGAGCTTGAGGATTGTGTGTGTTTTCAATTCTTCAACCTGAACCATGAAACAAAAAAACTAGAGTTGAAAATTGCGGAAGTTTACAAGGGCGACAAATGGGAAGACACGTGCGTTTCGGCGATTGTTCCCGAATCTCATAACGACGGCACAGAGGCGTATCCAGCATATCAGAAATATTCCTGCTTTGACAAGAAAGAAGATATACTCAAAGTGATAGACTTGTACACTTCCGAATACAAGTTCCGCAAATATGAGCCTGACCCATACAAATAAGAATTACGGCTTTTAGAGATGCAAGCCTCGAATTATTGTAAGAAACTTTTTTAACTTGCATAATCTGACAAAAATGGAAGAAAAAATTATGAAACCAAACAAAATCAACGTCCTTATTCTGATGGCAATTATATTGATTTTGTGTGTGCAGTCAGCCACATCGCGAGGTATAAAGACTGCGGAAACTATCAAGATTGTAGTAAAACATGAAACAGAATATAAAAAAAAGGTTTTCCGAACCGTCTACGAAGATATGGTTGCGCCCATTGCCATAAGTCCCTTTGTATTTTTCGGAAACTATGTCGAGGTGAAAGTTTGCAATGTCAGTGATGAGCCAATAAAGGAAATGATTTTTTCTTATACTGTGCTTGATAAAAATAATAAAAAGATTTGTTCGGTGTCAGAAAAACTTACGGATAAAATTGACCAATATGCGGCCTATGAAATAATGATAAAAAATCCTAAGACTGTTTCTGGCTGGACGGAAACCATTCAAGACATAAAGATAAGAATTGTATTTGACAGCGGAAGGGAAGCCAAGCTTTCAAATGATGAAGTTATTGCATGCACGCTAGACAAGTTTACATTCAGTATTTACAAGGACGAGAATATCTCTATCTCTTGGAGGTACAATATGCCCGCAGCCTATGCGCTGATGTTTGAATCGACGAAATTTTTTGACTATTCACATTTCCGTTTTAATGTAGAGGAATACAAGTATGACGGAATGATTTTAGACAGCCTTTCATATTTCCGTTTTAATAATGACAGAATGATTTTAGACAGCGTTGATGGGCAGTTTGTCTTTGACAATGATTGGTGGAATGAAGGTGAATTAGAATACGGCGAGATTATTATGCCTAATTATCTTGAATATGTGTTCAAAACGACAAAATCTATTGAGATTGAATATCTTGTGGGAAATCCAAACAAACCTAAACAACGGAACTTGTCAGAAGAAGAAATGAGAAGCATTGCAAAAAAAATTGTCATTGATGACGAGACTTTCTTAGAGCGGATGCGTGCATTCGCCGCTTTTATGAATATTATGGGGTTACTCTAAATGAAAAAACTAATTCTACTGATTGTTTTATTTGTTTTACACTCTTTATGCTGTTTTGCTGAGAACGAAGGTAAAATAAAATTTATTGTATATGAAAATAATCATTATAAATACATGGTCAATGAAAAAATGTTATTATTTTATGGCGGCTTGATAATCAATAATGATGATAGAATATTTTTATTTAAAGAAGATCATAGTGATAAATCAGCTCCTGCAAGAGATAGGGAATTTGCAATGATGGAATCTAATGATGCTCCTGTGTTAACTTTCTATCCCGAAAGAGGACATTATATGCTTTGGTCATACGGAGCTGATGCCAGTTCTTCAGACTTTACAATACCTGAAATTATCGGTGAAGTTTATCTTGAAGAAAATTTTATCAACGAGATTCTTGCAAACAACTTCTATTGGTATATCCTTAGAGACATTCCATATTCGTCAACGTCAAGAGAAGAATACTGTGAAGAATGTAAAAGAAGGCTGCGTGAATACTATCTGCCAAGCCTAAATAAAAGCCAGCTTCGTATCCTTAGAAACACTATATATGCATATTACGGCTACCACTTTGTCTCAAGGGATTTGCGGGAGTTTTTTAATAATAGAATGAAATGGTATAAGCCTGTAGATGATTTTGACGAGTCACTTATTGCTGAACCGCATAGGGAGTTTATTAATCTAATAAAGGAATTTGAAAGCAAATTATAAATTGTTTAGCGTAAATTAATTGCCGGTTTTTTAAACAGTGCTGGGAAAGATAGGTGGTTTGGAGGAAAGAAAACGGCGATAAAATCGCTTCGCTTCTGAAGTAGAGGGTTGTCTTTCCTCCAAAAACTTGCGTTGCACATTGCCTTTTTTTTCAATATAATAGTCCGCATTATGTCAGAAAGAAACGAAAAAGAACTTTGCCACTGGGCTGACCAGCAGGCTTCAAGAATTATCAAGCAGAAAGGCGACCTTGACCTTTATACCTGCGCTTCTGGAATTACCCCGAGCGGAACAGTTCACATTGGAAACTTCCGCGAAATTATTACTGTAGATTTGATTGTGCGCGCTCTCCGCGACCGTGGCAAGAATGTGCGCTTTATTTATTCCTGGGACGACTACGATGTGTTTAGAAAAGTGCCGGGCAATATGCCTCAGCCGGAAGTTCTTGAAAAATATCTGCGCTATCCAATTACAATGGTGCCGGACACTTTCGGACGCGATGAAAACTATGCGCGCCACCATGAGGTTGACATAGAAACTCAGCTTCCGCGTGTAGGAATTCATCCTGAGTTTTTGTATCAGGCTAGCCGTTACCGAGCAAACCGTTATGCAGAAGGAATGAAAAAGGCATTGCAAAACCGTGAGCTTATAAAAGAATGCCTGAACGAATATCGCGATGAGCAGCACAAAATGAAGCCGAAAGATGTTTACTGGCCTGTTGCCGCTTTCTGTTGCAAATGCAATAAAGACGAAACAGAAATTCTTGATTACGACGGCGAGTACGGCGTTACATACAAATGCAAGGCTTGTGGACACGAAGAAAAAGGCGACCTTCGCACTTCAAAAGAATTCAAACTGGGCTGGCGTGTTGACTGGCCGATGAGATGGAATGAAGAAAAAGTTGTGTTTGAGCCGGGCGGAAAAGATCACATTTCTCCGGGCGGAAGCTACGACACTGCAAAACTTGTAAGCAAGAAAGTTTTTGGATGGGACGCTCCTGTTACAATGAAGTACGACTTTGTAAAACTCAAGGGCGTTCCTGGAAAAATGT
>NZ_DBKJ01000115.1:0-18651 GCF_002297325.1 Treponema sp. UBA753
AAATAGCCCGAACTTCGAGTTTTTAGAAAAAGAATAATTTCGTTGAGAGCGTTTTTTTCACAAGTTATAAAAAACTCGAAGTTCGGGCTAAATATTTTTCTTCAACATAAAAACTATCAAACAGTTGTTTTCTTTTTAATTGAACTTAAACAAAAAAGATAGTATATTTAAAGGCAAATGATTTTTTGGGGAAACCCAGATTTCACAATGAAGTTTTTATAGGAGTTATAAATGACAGTTGATGAAATTAAAAATTCCAAGATTAAAAATTGGATTGAAGAATGTGTTAAGATGTGCGAACCTGACAATGTAGTTGTATGCGATGGTTCTAAAGCTGAATACGATCGTCTTATGCAGAAATGCGTTGATGCGGGTCTTGCAACTCCGCTTACAAAAAAGCCTAACAGCTTCCTTTTCCGCTCACTTCCAAGCGATGTTGCACGTGTTGAATCACGTACATTTATTTCTTCTGTAAAAGAAGAAGATGCTGGTCCTACAAACCACTGGATTGCACCAGCTGAACTTAAAGCTACAATGAAAGGTCTTTACAAAGGCTGTATGCACGGAAGAACAATGTATGTAATTCCATTCTGCATGGGACCACTTGGCTCACCAATCGCAAAATACGGAATTGAACTTACAGATTCTGAATATGTAGTTCTCAACATGGACATCATGACTCGTGCCGGCGAAAAAGTTTGGGCTTACCTTGGAGACGACTTTGTTCCATGTCTTCACTCAGTTGGTAAACCGCTCAACAACGGCGAAAAAGACAACGGTGTTTGGCCTTGCGCAGATGTTGAACACAAATACATCAGCCAGTTCCCGGAAGAACGCCTTATCTGGTCTTACGGTTCTGGATACGGTGGAAACGCTCTTCTTGGAAAGAAATGTTTCGCTCTCCGCATTGCAACTGTAATCGCACGCGAAGAAGGCTGGCTTGCTGAGCACATGCTTATCCTTAAGCTCACAAACCCTGAAGGAGAAGTTAAATACGTTACCGGCGCATTCCCTTCTGCTTGTGGAAAAACAAACCTTGCAATGCTTATTCCTACAATTCCTGGCTGGAAAGTTGAAACAGTCGGCGATGATATTGCCTGGATGAAATTCGGAAAAGACGGTCGTCTTTACGCTATCAACCCAGAAGCAGGATTCTTCGGTGTTGCTCCAGGAACATCTGCTGAATCTAACAAGAACGCTCTTGAAGCTGCCTCAAAGAACACAATCTTCACAAACTGCGCTCTTACAGAAGACGGAGATGTTTGGTGGGAAGGAATCGGTTATCCTGCAAAGGGCAAACTTGTTGACTGGAAAGGCAACACACGCGATGCTCTTCCAAAAGACAAGTCTCCTAAGGGCGAAGAATTCGCTCATCCAAACGCACGCTTTACAGCACCTGCAAAACAGTGTCCTTGTATCGCTTCTGACTGGGAATCTCCAGAAGGTGTACCAATCAGCGCAATCTTGTTCGGTGGACGCCGTCCTTCAACAGTTCCGCTTGTACATCAGAGCCGCAACTGGAACCACGGTGTATTCCTTGGATCTATCGTAGGTTCAGAAATTACTGCCGCTTCTACAATCGACGCCAGCCAGGTTGGAAAAATCCGCCGCGACCCATTCGCAATTCTTCCATTCTGCGGATACAACATGGGCGACTACTTCCAGCACTGGATTGACGTTGGCAACGCTGCAAAAGACAAGAATCTCTTGCCAAAAATCTTCTATGTTAACTGGTTCCGCAAGGACGACAGACAACAAGGATCTTCCAGGTGGATTCATGTGGCCAGGATACGGCGACAACAGCCGCGTTCTTGCATGGATTTTTGACCGCTGCGACGGAAAAGACAACTACGTTGACACACCAATCGGATTTATGCCAAAAGAAGGTGCTCTCAACCTTGACGGTCTTGCTGACGTTTACAAAGCACAGATTCCTGCAATCACAGCAGTTGACAAGGAAGGCTGGCTCAAGGAATGCAAAGACATCCGCGAAAACCACTATCCAAAGTTCGGCAAACATCTTCCAAAAGAATTGTCTGCTTGCTTGGATGATTTGGAAAGCCGCTTGAATAAAGCTTAGATTTGTCGAGCTAGTTTGCTGAAAAGCAAACTAGGCAAATCTGTCCCACCGGGATTTCTTCCGGTGGGATTTTTTTATTATTACATTGCAAACTCTGCGTTTCGTGGTATAATGCGCTTATTAAAATCTTAATTTTATCAATCTCGCAAATGTTATGGACGGGGGGGGGTAAAAATGAAAGGCAAATTTTTATTTGCACTTTTTTGTTTTTCCATTCTGTTTTATTCCTGCAATTTTAGCAATGATTCCGATGACAGCACTGTGATTGATTGTCCTGCGGAAATTGCCTCTCGTGCTTTCCGTTTTGCCGAGTTGTACAAAGATTCTGATGCGGTTTACGAGCTAGGCGGCCAGCCTCCAGTCCGTTCTGCGATTGCCATAGACTGCTCTGGGCTTGTCGTGATGTGCTACAAATATGCAATGGTTGATACAAAATATTCTCTGCTTGTTTCGGACATGACGGCATCTTATATGTACGAAAACGCTTCGTCCCATGTTGCGCTGGAGGAAATGCGGCAGGGCGACTTGATTTTTATGGGCGAGGCGGATTCTTCTAATGTGTCGCATATCGCGCTTTTTGATCGCATGGAAAACGACAATGTCTATTTTATCGACAGCACAAAAAAAGACGACATCAATGGTGTTACAAGCCGTTGTTATGCTGTCAGTGATTCGCGCTTTAAGTCGTTCGGCGTGATGAAAATCCAGTACTAAAGGGAAAAGAAATCCATGCAAAAATTTTTATTTGCATTGTCTGTTTTTTGATTCTGTTTTCATGTGCAAAGTTAAATATTTTTTCGGTTCGTAATCATCAAATCTGCCTCAACTTTTTGCTTTAAATTCGTGGTATTTTTCTGTATAATCGGCTTATGAGCATTTCGAGTATATTGTCTATATTCCTTCAGTTTTTTGGCAGTCTTTGTTTTCTTCTTTTTGGAATGAAAATGATGAGCGATGGAATCCAGAAGTCTGCGGGAGACAAACTTCAGGCTGCTCTTCATCTTATGACGGGAAACCGTTTTACCGGATTTTTTACAGGCTGTTTTTTGACTATGATAATTCAGTCTTCCGGGGCTACAACTGTCATGGTTGTTTCTTTTGTAAACGCCGGACTTATTGAGCTAAGCAAATCGATTGCCGTGATTTTGGGCGCGAATGTCGGAACAACGATAACGGCTTGGATTGTCGCGATATTCGGCTTTAACTTTGAAATTTCAGCATTTGCGATTCCGCTTTTTGGCATTGGCTATCTTTTTACAGTCATAAAGAAAATTAAAAATCCGGGGCTGGGTCAGGCCATTATGGGATTTGGAATTCTTTTTATTGCGTTGCAGTGGCTTTCTAGCACGATTTCGCTTAATTCAGGCGCAATGAATTTTCTTCCAGCCTTGCAGGACAAAGGAACTTTTAGCTATCTTATTGCTTTTGTAATCGGAATTGTTGTTACTGCGATGATTCATTCTTCTTCCGCTATGACGGCGATTGTAATTACGATGGCTTACAACCAGATTCTTACTTGGGAATTTTCTGCGGCAATTATAATTGGAAGCAACGTTGGCTCGACTATAGATTCTATCATGGCTTCGTTCGGAGCAAATGCAAATGCAAAGCGCACAATGCTTGTCCATGTTCTGTTCAATTCTGTAACCGCAATTGTCGCCTTGATTTTTATAAAGCCTTTTACGCAGCTTGTAGATTTAATAGTTCCTGGAGTTGTTACAGAAAATATTACAATGCACATAGCAATGCTTCATTCAATGTTCAATATAATCGGCGCAGTTTTCTTTATGCCGTTTATAAATCCGCTTTGCAAGCTTACACATCTTATCATAAAAGACGACAAGGCTTCGCTTCCTTCTATATATAAGTTTGAATTTCCTGAACGTGCCGCGCATGAGTCTCCTACAATTCCTGTTGTTTCAGCGCAAATGGAAGTAAGGCGTATGGCTGATATTTCTGTGCAGATGTTTGACAGGCTTCAGTACGGACTTACTGATTTGTCTGGGCGTTTTGTTGTGGACCATTATGACAATCTTGTGCGTGAAGAAGATTACCTTGACCAAATGCAGGAACAGCTTACAAAGTATCTTTTAAAATGCGCCCAGCTTGATATTGATGATAAACTCCGTGAAAATATCAATGTGATGATTTCAATTACGGGCGAGCTTGAGTCTATGTCTGATGACTGCCTAAGCATTGGCGTTTATTTAAAGCGCATAACAGAAAAACATTACGTATTTAAAAAAGAAGATTTTGACCGCCTGATTCCTTATCTTGAACTTGCCCGCCAGTTGCTTCAGTTTATCTATAAAAATATCAACAAAGCGCTTTCAAAGGAGCAGCTTGATTTTGCGAATGAACTTGAATCTCAGATTGACGCAGAACGTAAAGCCTTGAAAAAAATAGCGCGCAAACGACTTGAAGACGGTGCGGATGTAAAGGCCGAGCTTTTGTACATGGATTTAGTGCGCCAAATAGAAAAAATAGGAGACCGCTGCTTTAACATTGCCGAACAGCTTGCTCTTACAAAATAAAAAAAGGCTGCCTAAAGAACATTATGAAGTTTTTTTCATTATGCGCTTTTTGGGGCAGCCAGTTTACTATAAATAATTTTTAGATTTATTTATAGCTGATAGCAATTCCGCTCATGTCGTAAGTGTTGAATGTAAAAATAAGGAACACTGTTTTCTTTGCGTCAACTTTTACATTTACAACATCATCGCATTCAGGATACTTTTTCTTTGCCTCTGCATAAAGCTTGCTGTAACCAGAATTTGTAGCTGAAGATTTTACTTCTACGCGTCCAAGAACTTCATAGCTTTGCGCATCACCTGGAAAAGCCCCTGCATCACTAAGTGGTGTCATAGAAATGCAGCCTGTTAGTGTTGCCGCCAAAATCAGCATAGACAACAATAAACCTACTCCTTTTTTCATATTTACCTCCAGAAAAAATAGGATATTGTATTGTACCCCCCCCCCGGGATTCTGTCAAGCGTTTTTTATAAAAAAACTTTTCTTTGCTTTTTGGAATATTTCGTAGTATAATATTAGTGTAATCTTAAAAAGATTGCGGCGGCAGTTTGCTGCGGAATTTAAATATATTTATTAGGAGAAAAACTATGACAAAATCAATATCTGCACAGGGCTTTACTTTGGATTCAGACCAGACAGCTCTTATCAACAAAAAACTGGAACGTATAAGCTATGCTGAAAATCTTATCGTTGACTTGATTATGCACGTAAAGGAAGACAAGAAATTTTACTTTGATACAACTGTTAACTTTAGGTGGGGCGGAAATGCTCATGTTACAAGTGATGATTTTGACTTTGCAGCTGCGCTTAACAAAATGATGGATGTTCTTGATACAAAAATCAAGAAAGAAAAAGATAAGGTCCAGGAGAAAAAGTAGTTTCTATATCTGAACTTTAAAAAATCAGGCTGTCTAAAAAGGGCAGCCTTTTTTATTGCCTGTTATACGAAGAATCTATGCTAAGCTTGTTTCTGTATTTTGCAACTGTTCTGCGCGCAATTTTTATTCCAAGTTTTTCTAGTTCCTCTGAAAGTTTTTGGTCGCTCATTTTTTTTCCGGCGGAAGAGTTCAGGATTTTTTTTAATTCAGACATTGCTTTGTCTTGGCTTATACTTTTGTTTTTTTTGCTTGCGGCGTTTGTGAAAAAATATTTTATGTCAAAAAGTCCCCATTCACATTGAAGAAATTTGCTGTTTGCCATTCGTGAAATTGTTGTTTCGTGGACTTTAAGTTTGTCTGCAATATCTTGCTGTCTTAAGGGAACTAAATTGCCTTGTCCGCGCAGAAAAAAATCGGTTTGAATCCGCACAATTTCGATGCAAGCTTTTAAAAGTGTGTTTTGTCTGAATTCCAAAGTGTCTAAAAAATCTTTTGCTTTTTTAATTTCAGTTTTTATTGATAAAGAATTTTTTGCATTGCTTTTTGCAAGTTTTAAAAATTCCGGGTTTATGGAAATTTGCGGAAAGTTGTCCTTTGCAAGCCGCACATTCCAGGAGTTTTTTCCGCTTGTAACAATATTGTCTTCAATTTGATTTTTTTGAAAGTCTTCCTGAATTTTTTCTACGTAAACATCTGGAGAAATAAAATGAATTTCTTTTGTGCTGAAATTCCGCGCAGGAAAAGGATCAAGCGTCCGTATAAAATCAATTGCTTTTTCTACATCTTGAATTGTAGGATTTAAATTTTTATATTTTTCATTTTGTGAATTTGCAAAAAGCTTTTTTTGTTCTAAAAGATATTCTTGAATTTTTTGCAGAACTTTTTCAGGACGCGGCGGATCAAGGAATTTTAATTTTCCGTCTAAAATAAAAATTGCAAGAAGCGGCGCGTTTTCTTTTTGTTTTGCCTGTACGAATAGACTTTCTTCTGTATTTGTAACGCATATGCCGCAAGGTTCCAGCTGCCTTACAATTTCGATGCATTTTTCCAAAAGCCCTGGCGTTTGCAGTTTGTCTTTTTTATCAAGAAGCGAAATTGGAGCAAGAATATAAAATCCTTTTGCATCAAGATTGTAAATAAGTTTTTCGCATAATTTTTTTTCAGTTGCACCAAGACGCATTGCGTTCAGCTGCGACAAAAGATGTTCCTGCAAAGATTCCCGCTCATCTGCTTTTGCTTCAAGTGCCGCCTGAAAATTTTCACTTGCTTCTTCTCCGCTTGCAGTTGCTGATGATATTTTTGTTCCGTCCCAATTTGCTTTGTCTTTTGTTATGACCAGTGCAGGATTTTCTTCCGCAGCTTTATAAATTTCTTCACTCAAATCTTTTGAGTTCATGGCTAAAAGTTTTAAAGCCTGAATTTGCTTTTGGCTCATTATTTGAATTTGAGACTGAATCTGTCTTTGCTGAAATTCTAATCTGGTCATTGCTTAATTATAATTGCAATTTTTATAAAATTCAATTTTGGTTTTAAAAGCATTTAGAGTTTTGTTTTTCTCTTATGGCTAAAAATAAAAAATATCTATATAATTTTTTTATGGAAAATTTTGAACACTTTGGAATAAGAATTCCAGAAATTCTTTTGCCCAGAAAAAAAGATTTAAAGACTTGGTGCGTTGTGGCGTGCGATCAGTATACGCAGGATTTTGATTATTGGAAAAAAGCAGAAGAAATTGTTGGTAATTCTCCTTCTACTTTGAATTTAATTTTGCCGGAAATTTTTCTTTCTTCTTCAGATAAAAAAGAACGCATAGAAAAAATCCGCCAGACAATGAAAAAATATCTTGATGAAAATATTTTTGACTCGCCTGAAAAAGAATTTATTTATGTTGAGCGAAAGACTTGCTACGGAAGAGTCCGCCGTGGTCTTGTTGTTGCGATTGATTTGGAAACTTATGAATGGAAGCCGTTTTCAAAAAACTTGATTCGTGCCACTGAAGCTACTATTCCCGAAAGAATTCCTGTGCGAAAGGAAATTAGAAAAAATGCGCCCCTTGAGCTTCCTCACATTATGCTTTTGGTAAACGATCCGGAGCATTGTCTTATAGAAGAAGTTGGAATTGAAGCTAAAAAAAATCCTCCGGTTTATGATGGAGACTTGATGATGAATGCCGGTCATATTTCAGGCTGGGCTATAAAATCTGCGGAAGCTTTTGAAAAAATTTCTTCTGCTCTTGAAAAATTAAAAAAGCAAAATTCTGACAGTGACGGAAATTCTTTTTTGTTTGCTGTTGGAGACGGAAACCATTCTTTGGCAACTGCAAAAGCTGTTTGGGACGAATGTAAAAATTCTGATTCGCCAAATTTTAATGCGCGCTATGCTCTTGTAGAAATTGTTAATATTTATGATTCTGGTTTGACTTTTGAGCCGATTCATCGTGTTCTTTTTTATAGCAATGCTTCTAAGTTGATTTCTTTTTTAAATGAAAAACTTAACGGTGTGCTTGTAGAAGAAGTAAGCGAAAATTCTTTGGGACAAAATATAAAAAAATCCAAGGCGGATTTTGGATTTATTTTTAAAGAAAATGAAATACAAAAATATTTTAGAATAAAAACAAGGATTCAGGAACTTGCAGTAAGCCGTCTTCAACCGTTACTTGATGAATTTATTTCCTGTAACAAAGAAATTGAAATTGACTACATTCACGGCAATGAAGAAGTTTTCAGACTTGGCGCGCAAAAAAATGCAGTTTCAATTCTTCTTCCTCCAATCGCAAAAGATTCATTCTTTGAAACAATTTCTAGCCGCGGACCTTTGCCTCGAAAAAGTTTCAGCATGGGAGAAGCCAGCGAAAAAAGATTCTATCTTGAATGCCGAAAACTTTTTTTAAGCCGATAGACTTTCAGTTAATCCTTAAGTATAATCGTTGCTATGATCGTAATGAAATTTGGCGGAAGCTCAGTTGCAAATGCTGACCGCATTAAACATGTAGCCGAAATAATTCAGGCATATAAAGACGAACGTCCTGTTGTTGTTTTAAGCGCAATGGGAGACACAACAGATCATCTTCTTGAAGCTGCTGACATGGCAGTTAAGGGAACTGTTGACATTGAAAAAATTGAAAGGCTTCATATTGAAACAGAAAAACAACTTGGCGTTTCTGTTCCAGAAATAAAAGAATTGCTTGGCGAATTAAAAACGCTTCTTACAGGAATAAGTATGCTGCATGAACTTACAAAGCGCACCAGAGATTACCTTGTGTCTTTTGGCGAGCGCATGTCAGTGCGCATGATGTCAGCTTATCTTTGTTCTCTTGGAACTGAAGCAAAGGCGTTTGATTCCTGGGACATTGGATTTGTGAGCGACTCGAATTATATGGCGGCTGAGCTTTTGGATGAAGTATGGGAAAATATTCCTAAACATCTTGATGGATATAAAAATGGAACATCGAAAGAAATTCCTATAGTAACTGGTTTCATTGCTAAAGATAAAAATGGAATCATAACAACTTTAGGGCGTGGCGGAAGCGACTTGAGCGCAACGATGATTGGCGCGGCAATGAGGGCAAAAGAAATTCAGACTTGGAAAGATGTTGACGGAATTATGACTACAGATCCTCGCATTGTAAAAGAGGCTCGCCCTGTTGATGAAGTAACTTACGAGGAAGCTCAGGAACTTGCTATGTTTGGAAGTCAGGTTCTTCATCCGCGCAGTATGATTCCTTGCAGAAAAACAGGAACTCCTGTTCGTGTAAAAAACAGTTACAATATAAAAAGCCGCGGCACTCTTATTGTAGAAGAGCATACAGGAACTCGTCCTCTTGTTACTGCGATTACAAAAGTAAAAAATGTAACGCTCATAGATATTCAGTCTAGCCGCATGCTTGGCGCGGCCGGATTTCTTGCGCATATTTTCAATCAGTTTTTAAAGTGGAATATAAGCATTGACGTGATTGCGACTTCCGAAGTTTCTGTTAGTTTGACTGTTGATGGAAAAGCGGATTTGACAGGACTTATTGAAGATTTAAAACGTGTTGCTGATGTCAATGTAAAAACTGGCAAGGCGATTGTTACAATAATTTGCGATGCTTCAAGATCCAGTGTGATTATTGCAAAGGCATTCGATGGACTTTCAAAAGAAGGAATAAATGTTCAGATGATAAGCCAAGGCGCAAGTAAGGTTAACATAAGCATGCTCGTAGATACTAATCAGGCGGACAAAACTGTAGAAGCAATTCATTCAGTTCTTTTTGCTTAATTTTTGGGAGGATTAATAATGAAAATTGCATTGGTTGGATATGGAAAAATGGGACACATGCTTGAACAGTCCGCATTGTCGTTTGGACATTCTGTTGTGTCTACAATTGATGTTTTTGCGCCAGATGCCAAAGTGAAAATTTCCGCAGGAGATGGCAATGCTCTTGCAGAGGCAGTTGTTTCTAGCGGCGCGGATGGAATAATTGAATTTACGCATCCGTCTTCTGTTCTTGAAAATATAAAAGCTCTTCTTCCTTTGAAAATTCCTATGGTAGTTGGAACTACAGGCTGGAATGACAAAAAAGATGAGATTGCTTCTCTTGCTGCAAAGTGCGGTGGAACAATTATGACAAGCGCAAATTTTTCCATTGGTGTAAATATCCTTTATAAAATTGTAGAAGATGCCGCTCGTCTTGCGAATAAATTTTCTGAATATGATGCTGCAATTTGGGAAATGCACCATAATCAAAAAGCTGATAGTCCTTCTGGAACTGCGCTTGAAATTGCAAATCATCTGCTTTTTGAATTCAAAAGAAAAAATTCAATTGTAACAAATGAATTCAAGGAAAAGCCTTTGCCGAATCAACTTCACGTTTCTTCTACGAGATGCGGTTCAGTTCCGGGAACACACAAAGTTTTCTTTGACTGCGAGGCTGATACAATTGAAATTACACATACAGCAAGAAGCCGCAAGGGATTTGCAAACGGAGCAGTTCATGCTTTGGAAAATCTTTTTTCTATGCTGAAAGAAGGCAATCTAAAGCCCGGGGCATTGTACGGCATGAACGATGTTTTTCCTGAATTGTTTTAAAATTTTAAGGTAAATTTTTTTCATAAATTAGCCGATAAACTAACGGTATGATTATGACTAAAAAATTTGCATATAGAAAAAATATTTTGTTTCTTTTAATTCTTTTTTTGACTGCCTGTTTTTCTTTTGCAGAAACTCATACAGTTGAAAAAGGAGAAACTTATTATTCAATCAGTCGCAAATATGGAATTTCTGTAGACCAGCTTTGCGCTATGAACAATCTTACTGTAAATGATGTTTTAAAAGTTGGACAAAAACTTTCAATTCCGGAAAAGAATGTAGAAAAAAGTTCTTTGCCTTCAGTTTCAACTTCAAAAAGTCTATCCAACGCAGAAAGAAAATTTGACACTTATACAGTTCAAAAAGGCGATACTTTCTATAGAATTGCAAAAGTGAATGGAATTTCTGTCGAAGAACTTAAGGCGTTGAACAATTTTGATTCTGATACAGTTTTAAAGGCTGGTCAGCGTCTGAAAATTCCTGTTACGATTGTTGATACTTCAGCCTCTCTTCCTAGCTTGCCTTCAAGTGATCCGCGCAAATATTCAGAAAAAAAAGGCGACTCAAGTTTAACTTGGCCTGTAAAGAATCCGACTGTAACTTACATGAAAGGAAAAGTCAGCGGCGTTCAGCTTAGCGCGCAGAAAAATGAAAGCGTAACGGCAATCCGTGCTGGAACTGTTATGTATGTTGGAAATTATAGAGGATACGGACAGGTTGTTTTCGTTCAGGCAAAAACCGGACACATTTATGTTTATTCTGGGCTTGGCTCTATAAAAGTCCGCAAAGGCGATTATGTTGTGTTTGGCGATTCTTTAGGAACTGCAGGCACAGACAGCATAAAAGGCACAACCCAAATTTGCCTTATGGTTTTTCAAAAGTCAAATCCTATTGATCCTGCAAAAGCCCCAAGAGGCTAGCTTTATTTGCCGGCCTCTTTTTAAAACCTAAACTAAAGTTTATCAAGCATTGTCTTTTTTATTCTGTGCATGAAAAATGTTGAAAGGCTGATTGCAAAGATTTCAGCGATAAGAAAGCAAAACCAGACATTTTCAACTTTTCCAGTGCGGGAAAGAAAATATGCCACAGGAAGCAAAACAACCAGTTGTCTTACAAAAGAAACTGTCATGCTTAAAAAAGATTTTCCTAAAGCTTGAAAAGTTGAGCCTAGCGTAATTGCAATTGCTGCTCCGATAAAACTTGGTGCGATAATTCTCATTGCTGTGCATCCAATTCCAAGCATATGTTCGCTTGCCTTGAATAGCATTAAAAGTTCCGCTGGAAAAAGTTCAAAAATTATAATGCCGAATACCATGATTGAAACCGCAATTAAAATTGTTGACTTTACAGTTTTCTTGATTCGCTCTGCATTTCCTGCTCCATAGTTGTACGAAACAATTGGAACCATTCCAGTTGTAAGTCCGAATACCGGCATAAAGATAAAGCTATTCAGTTTAAAATAAACTCCATAAACTGCGATTGCCGTTGCGGAGAAAGTTCCAAGAATTAAATTCATTCCGTAAGTTGTAACAGAATTTATGGACTGAAGAAGAATTGAAGGAATTCCGATTTTATAAATCTGACCGATAATCAGAGAGTTTGGCTTGAAGCCTTTTAATTTAAAATGTATGTCGGGATTTTTTTTCAGATTGAAATAAAGCGAAACTAGCGCAGAAAAAATTTGCCCGATGACTGTTGCCAAAGCCGCGCCTGCCATTCCCATTTTTGGAAAAGGTCCTATTCCAAAAATCATAAGCGGGTCAAGAATTATGTTTGTTATTGCTCCTACAAGTTGCGTTATCATTGTGTAAAAAGTTCTTCCTGTTGCCTGCAAAAGTCTGTCAGACATTGTTGAAACAAAAAGCGCGAAAGATGCCATTGTTATTATTTTTAGATATTCACTTCCAAACTGAATAATCTGTTCGTCACCCGTCTGAGTTTTTAAATAAGGCTTTGTAAAAAGAAATCCCAGGATAAAAAATGCAATAAAACTGCAAACTGAAAGGAAGATGCCGTTCATGGCAATTTTGTTTACTGCATCGCTGTCTTTCTGTCCAAGCTTCATTGCTAGAAGCGCATTTACGCCAATCGCTGTTCCTATTGAAACTGCAATCATCAGTGTTTGAACAGGAAATGCAAGTGATATGGCAGTCAGCGCATTTTCATTTATCTGCGCAACAAAAATGCTGTCAACAATATTGTAGCATGCCATTACCAGCATTGAAAGCATGATTGGCAAAGACATATTTAAAAGAAGCTTGGTTACAGGCATTACGCCCATTTTGTTTTCTTTGATGTTTTCTGACATTCGCCAATGTTATATTAAATTGTTTCTTTTATCAATCAGTATTTTTAATTTTAAAACAATTCAATTTGAACTGGATTTCTTTTGATTTTGCTTATTGAAAAATTTTTCTGTCTGTCCATCGTGTCGTTTATTATTCGCTTAAAAATTTCCATGCAAAGTCTTGCGTCGTCGTTTGCACGGTGGGCGGCTTTTGCTTCTATTCCGAATCTCTTTGCCAAGCTTTGGAGTCTGTACTGGCCTTTTTCCTGTTCCTTTATTAAATCAGGATATGCCCATCTTGAAGCGTTCAGTGTGTCTATGCAGATGTTTGGAAGCTCTGGATGGCTGAATCTTTTTAGCTCTGAATTTACAAATCCTAAGTCGAATTGCGCATTGTGTGCTACAAGAACTGTTTCTTTTCCGCCGATGAAATTTAAAAACTGCGGGACAGCTTCTTTTGCGCATGGACAGCATGAAATCATTTCGTCTGTGATGTGCGTAAGGTCTTTTATGAACTGCGGAAGTTCTATAGGCGGCTTTATTAAAATATCAAACGGTTCTCCAATAACTCCGTCGCAATTGAATTTCACGGCTCCAATTTCTATTATGAATTCTTTTTCAGATTTTAGCCCTGTGGTTTCTGTGTCAAATGCCACAAAAGTTTTTCCTGAATAAAATTCCTTTGCGAGATTTCTAAAGCTGTTGAAGATTTTAAATGCCATAAGTTGAACTGAAAAAATGGTATTTGGGGATGTTCCAAAAGTATCTTTTCTGTCATTTTCGGGCTTGACCCGAAAATCTAAATGTATATATTACAGCCATTTAGAGATTGTCGTATCAAGTACGACAATGACGTTTTGAACTTATTAGACATCCTCAAATACAGTTGTTTTTTTTTTAGATTCAGCCTGCTGCGTTAAGAACTGCGTTTATTTCTTCTGAAATATCTGAGCAGAGTTTGTCAGCGGCTTTCTTTGCTTCTTCCAAAGCTTCGTCTGTTTTTGCGGAAACAGGAACTGTGCTGTTGATGTAGAACTTGATTTTTGGTTCTGTTCCGCTTGGACGTGCGCTTACAATTGTTCCGCCTTCAAGAACGAACTGAAGAACATTGCTCTTTGGCCAAGGAAGACTTTCTTTTGAGGATGGATTTGCCGGATCAAAAGCAACCTGCTGCTGAATGTCGCGGATTTTTACAACTTTCTTTCCGCCGAGAGAAGTAAGGCCTTCTGTGCGGAGTTTTGTCATTATTCCGCCCATAATTTTTGGTCCTTGTACTCCAGGGAAATATTTGCTGATTGCGCGGTCTTCAAAAAGTCCGTATTCCTTGTACATATCGTTCAAATGCTCAAGAAGAGATTTTCCTTTGCTTGCCCAGTAAAGAGTCATTTCAGCACACATTGCGGCTGCTGATATTCCGTCCTTGTCGCGTACTTCTGTTTCTACAAGATAGCCGTAGCTTTCTTCAAGTCCGAATACGTAGTTTCCGCTTCCGTCTTTTTCCATCTGGCCTTCATCATAAGCAATCCACTTGAAGCCTGTAAGACATTCTTTTACGGCTACGTTGTATTTTTTTGCAATTGAATCAACGAAAGGTGAAGTTACGATTGAGCGGATAAGAACTGGTTTTTCAGGCATTTTGTTGAATTCTTTTTTTGAAAGGAGAACATAGTCTGCAAGGAGCGCGCCCATCTGGTTTCCTGAAACAAGAACGTATTTTCCGTTTTTGTCTGGGAATGCAGTTCCGAATCTGTCTGCATCTGGATCTGTTGCCATTACAACATCAGCTTTTTCTTTTTCTGCAAGTTCAACTGCCATTTTAAGTGCTGGGGCTTCTTCTGGATTTGGCTTTTCTACTGTCGGGAAGTCGCCGTTTCCTTCGCGCTGTTCTGGAACTGTGATTACATTCAGTCCAAGATCTCCAAGAACTTTTTCAACGTGCATTGCGCCTGTTCCGTGGAGCGGAGTGTATACAACTTTTACGCTGCTTGCTTTTTCTTTTATAAGTTCAGGACGATAAAGATTTGACTTTATCATTGCTTGGAATTTGTCGTCGATTTCCTTGTCAATTAAAACGATTTTTCCTGTCTTTACAGCTTCGTCTTTTTCGATAAGTTTTACTTCTTTTACTGCGTTAACTTCATCGATGATTCCTTTATCGTGCGGCTCAACAACCTGAGCGCCGTCGTCCCAGTAAGCTTTGTAGCCATTGTACTGTGGAGGATTGTGGCTTGCAGTTACAACAACGCCAGTTTTGCATCCAAGAATTCTGATTGCATAAGAAAGTTCTGGAGTAGGGCGAAGCGAAGTGAAAAGATACGCTTTTATTCCGTTTGCAGCAAAAACTCTTGCTGTGATGTCTGAAAATTTATCATGGTTGTGGCGGCTGTCATAAGCTACACATGCGCTCAATGTGCCGTTTTTTGCTTCTTCTGGAAATGCCTTGATTAAGTAGTTTGCAAGACCCTGAGTTGCTTTTGAAATATTGAGCGTGTTCATGCGGTTTGTTCCGCCGCCCATTACACCGCGAAGTCCGCCTGTTCCAAATTCAAGGCTCTGATAGAAACGGTCTTCTAGTTCGGCCATGTCTTTTTTTGCAACTAAATCTTCAACTTCCTTGCGGAAAAAATCATCTTTTTCTTCTGCAATATATTTTGCAGCTCTTTCAAGTATTTCTTTCTCTTCCATAATATCTGCTTCCTTTTATTTAAAAATTAACTAAGTCTAACATAGTTGATTTTTTTTTTCTATAGCTCTGATTCTTTGCTTAAAAGTTTTTCCAATGCTTGGTTGCAGCCAAGTTCATTAAGCAAACTTTTCATTCTGATTTTTGATTCTTGTTTAAAATTGTCTGAATGTTTTTTTACGGCGCGGATTAAAATATTTTTTGGAGTGTGGCTCATGTCAATGAATTCCAAAAGCTGAACTGCGTATCCGCATTGTTCAAGAAGTTCTGCACGTATTGCGTCAGTTGCAATTGCCGCAAATCGTTCACGTAAAATTCCAAATCTTTCAATTGAAGCGAACGGGCTTTCTGATTTGATTTTTTGTTTTTCAAGCTGGCTGTTTATTTCGTGTTGGCAGCAAGGAACTGAAAGAATTGCTTTTGCATTATGCTTAATAGCATAGTCGAGCGCAAAGTCTGTTGCTGTGTCGCAGGCGTGAAGTGTGATTATGATGTCTGGATTTTTTTCAGATGAATAATCTGCAATGTTTCCAACTTTGAATTCAAGATTTTTGCAGTTAAGTTTTTTTGCAAGGGAATCGCAGTTTTTTATTACGTCTTCTTTTAAATCAAGTCCTGTTATACAGACTGGAATTTTTTTCAGCTCAGTTAAAAAATAATAAACTGCAAAAGTTAAATAAGATTTTCCTGAGCCGAAGTCAACAATTCTTAGAGGATTTTCTTGAGTGTAAGAAGTTCCGTTTAGTTTTTCAATGCTTTCGATTATATCATTTATAAATTCGATGAATCTATTTATCTGCCGGAACTTGTCATATTTTTGCGCGACCACTTTTCCGTCTTTTGTCATAACTCCAAGTTCAACTAAAAATGGAATTGGATTTCCTTTTTGCAAAATATAGTTTTTTATTCGGTTGAAATTATTTGAAAACTTTTGTTCCTCTGAAGAATTTTTTGCTGCCTTTCTAAAAACTTTTATTTCGCCTTTTTTATTTGCCATTGTTGTGATTTCTTCGGTGTCCGTTTTTACAATGCAATTTTTAAAAGCTGTTCCTGCGTGCTTTTCAATAAATTCCTGTGCTTGTTCCGCAGTGAAATTTTTTTGGAATGCCTGCTTTTCTGTAAAAAATTCAGCTTGAAATTCATTTTGTTTTTTTGCGGAAAAAGATGGATTTTTCCAGATTCGAACTTTTATATAAGGCTTGCCAAAAATTTCCGGACAAGTTTTTGATGGCTTTGAAAATACTGCGCTTAAAATCATATTTTTATATTAGCACAAACATTTGTTTTTGAGGATAGCGCGATGTTTTTGTAGCTTTACATTTTTATTATAAGTGATATATTTCTATGGGAAGGGTTACAAAGATGACAGTAAAAAAAGATTTTTCTGAAGGTCCGCTTTTAAAAAATATTTTAATTTTCAGTTTGCCTCTCATTTTTACAAACCTTCTCCAGACTTTTTTCAACATGACAGACATTGCCGTTTTGGGACGATTTGCAAGTCCGTCTTCTGTTGGTTCGGTTGGCTCTACTGTAATTCTTGTTTTTTTATGCACAGGAATTCTTATTGGATTCGGTTCTGGTGTTAATGTTATTGTGGCTTTTTTTATAGGCGCAAAAAATGAAAAGGATATTTGCGAAACAGTTCATACATCTGCAATTGTCTGTCTTATTGCGGGATTTCTTGTTGGTTCCGCCGGAATAGTTTTTTCCCGCTCTGTTTTGAATTTGATGAGCACAAAGCCGGTTCTTATTGAAGGCGCGGTTTTGTATTTTAGAATTTACATGATTGGACTTCCTGCCCTTGCTTTTTATAATTTTGGAAATGGAATTCTTAGCGCAGAAGGAGACACAAAATCGCCTTTGCTGTTTCTTTTTATTTCTGGAATTTTTAATATTGTACTGGACTTGCTTTTAGTTATTCATTTTAAAATGGATATTGCTGGAGTTGCAATTGCAAGTGTTGTCGCTCTTTATGTTTCAGCATTTCTTGTTTTTATAAAACTGCACAGAAAAAAAGATTCTCTTGCGTTGCGCTTTTCTAAGCTAAAGGTCAGTAAATCAAAACTTTTCCGTCTTTTAAAAATTGGAATTCCTGCTGGAATGCAAAATGCGATTTTTGGATTTGCAAATCTTTTTATTCAGATTGGAGTTAATTCTTTTGATGCTTCCATGGTTGTTGCAAATTCCGCGGCTTCAAATTCAGATCCGCTTGTCTATAATGTTATGAGCGCATTTTATGTGGCTTGTTCAACTTTCATAGGACAGAATTATGGTGCCGGAAAAAAAATCAGGGTTTTAAAAAGTTATTTTATAAGTCTTGCACTCTCGTTCTGTTTTGCATTGTTTTTAGGCATTTTTCTTTTTGTCTTTGGAAGAAGATTTATTTCGATTTTTATTTCAGAGCCTGCAATTGTAGAACTTGGAATGAAGCGGCTTTCGATAATGGCTTTCTCTTATTGCATTTCGGCATTTATGGATTGCACTATTGCAGCTTCCCGCGGACTTGGGCAGACTTCTGTTCCGACTGTAATTGTTATTCTTGGCTCGTGTGTTTTTAGAATTGCATGGATTTTTACAGTGTTTGCATATTTTAAAACAATTGAATCACTTTATTTGCTTTTTTCATTTTCCTGGACGATTACAGCATTGGCGGAAATTTTTTATTTTGCAAAACTTTACAAGCGGAAGTTTTCAGTTTCTGTAAAAAAAGAACAGCAATGAGATTCTGCTTTAACACTAATAGACTTTGAAACGGGCTCATATTAATTGAAAATTATTACTATATAATCTATAATGGTTTAATCATGGGAAAGGTATTTGTTTTTGTTAATCAGAAAGGTGGCGTTGGCAAAACTACATCTGCTATAAATATCGGAGCTTATATTGCGGTGGGCGGAAAAAAAGTTCTGCTTGTTGATTTTGATAGCCAAGGAAATATGTCTAGCGGCGTTGGAGTCAGCAAAAAAAAGCCTACCATTTACGAGCTTCTTGCAGGTCAGTCAACTATTGATGAAACTATAAAGCATTCTGGTGTAAAAAATCTTGATGTCATCAGTGCGTCTATTGATTTGTCTGGAGCTGCGATTGAACTTGTAGATCAGGAAAACCGCGAGTACTTTTTAAA
>NZ_DBKJ01000100.1:0-1519 GCF_002297325.1 Treponema sp. UBA753
AGAAACCGCCGCCGGCTGGGACGACAGAAATTCTGCGTGCAAAATTCCTGCGAACGGCTCAATGAGAATACACAAGCAGGGCGGAAAACTTCCTTCCGGGCTTGGATTTTACGACCTTGCTGGAAACGCTTACGAATGGTGCTACGACTTCGGCTCTCCCTACGACTGGAAATACGAAGTCTACCCTTACAAAACCATGAAGCATGGCGGCTATAACGCTTCTTATGTATATTTTGAATCCTGCTACAGAAGAGCCGACCCGGCCTACGTAAAGACCGGCGGACTTAGGCTTGCAAGAAACAGGTAGGAATAAAAAATGCAGAAAAAACTGATATTTGTTTACAATTCTCCGCTTGGAAAGATTTTTATTGAAAGCGACGGCGAATTTTTGAACGGTTTATGGTTTGAATATTCTTTTGATGAAAAAAAACACGAAAAAAGCCTGAAAGATTTTGAAGTTCAGCAAATTGACATAAAATCCGCCTCCTCGATTCCAGTCATAAAGGAAACTTGCGAATGGCTTGACATATATTTTGCCGGAAAAAATCCTTCTTTCACTCCAAAGTTCAGGATTGAAAATCTTACGCCTTTCAGAAATATGGTTGTTCAGGAAATGTGCAAAATCCCTTACGGAAAAACTGCGGCCTACAACGATATTGCAAAAAAAATCGCCTTGCAAAATGGAATCGCAAAAATGTCGGCGCAGGCTGTTGGCGGAGCGGTCGGGTGGAATCCAATCTGCATAATTGTTCCGTGCCACCGCGTTGTGGGCGCAAATAAAAGTCTTACAGGCTACGGCGGCGGAATCAGAAACAAAATCGCGCTTCTGAAGCTTGAAGGAATTGATGTTGAGCGTTTTTCGCTTCCAAAAAGCCAGAAGTTCATGTAACTTAGACTCTGTGCGCCGTAATCACCGTGCAGCTGTACGCGTTCACTGTGATTGTGCAGCCGTCTGTTTTTATGTACCAGTTTTTTCCTTTGCGAAAGATTTTGTTGATGGAAGTTTTGCCTTTTTCGTTGCTGGATTCCTCGTTGTATGCTGTTCCGCAAGTTTCGCCACTGCTAGATTTTTCATTTTCAATATTTTTTGCCGCCGTAAGAATTGTATTTTTGCACCATGCGACGACATCGTCAGTTTCAAGCCCAAGATTCCGTTTTATGCGCACAACACCAAGTTCCGTTGTGTGTAGTTTTTCAAGATTTTCCAGAAGTTCGTTTGTCATCTTTTGCTCAAATCCTTTTTATAATTTCGTACACTTTTTCTGACCAAGCCCAGATGTCCTTGCAGTCGTTTTTTACAAAGCGGACTTTTTGCGCAAGGTTCTGCGGAATGTGTTTTTCCAATACGGCTCTCTCATTTTCCGGCACAACGATTGCGTGAATCCAGTCCTTTAAAATCACTTCATCTTTTATTTTGAGCGGAAGAACGCCTTCAAAAACTGCGTCCGGGTGCGTGCAGAGTTTTTTGTAGTCAAAGAAAAATCTTACGCCGGGAGTAAAGTCCTCGCTCAAGTCCTTT
>NZ_DBKJ01000100.1:1649-13276 GCF_002297325.1 Treponema sp. UBA753
GCCTGGCAGTTTCCCCAGGCGAACATGATGTATTCAAAATAATCCGCCGGGTCTTTTGCCGCGTTCCGTGCCTCCTTTGCAAGTTCCGCGCCGCTCATTTTCCGCGCTTTTACAGGCGAAAGCAGCGAGCCGCAGTCAAAGATTTTTACCGCGTTTTCCACAGGCGAAGTGTGGCACACAAAATCGGTCATGCAGCCTTTGTAGGTGGGGCAGGCGGTGCACTCGGTGATTTTTGCCGGAGCGGAAAGGCGAGTTTTGTTTTGACTTTTGAACCGTTCGATTTGCAAAAGAAGGTCGTCGCCCGCTTCGATTTGACATTCGCGGCCGTAAAGTTTTTCGTAGTTGATGAAGTCCAGTACCGTCTGAATTTCCCAGTCCGTTATTTTTGGAAATGCCGAAAGCTTCTTGTAGAAAACGCCGTCCCAACATTCCGTGCAGTCAAAATTTCCAAGTCTGATTTTCATTTAGTTCTCCGTCCTTTATTGTTGCAAGCGAGGAAATTATAGAATGAAAAGAATGCATTCTGCAACTTCCATGAAATTTTTTTATTGACTTGACGATAGATTCGCGCCTATCATTAACCAAATTTAAAACTGAGAAAATAAATTTTATGCAGAAAAATATTTTTGTTCCACAGCATATCGTGCATCCGTTCGCTCCGTTTTTTTGCGAAGATTCTTACGTTCTTATTGTGGGCAGTCTTCCTTCTGTAAAGTCGCGGGAAAATGGATTTTACTACGGACATCCGCAGAACCGCTTTTGGAAAATGCTTGCCCTTGTTTTTTGCGAGGAGCTTCCGCAGTCTACAGAAAAAAAGAAAAATTTTTTGAGGCGCAATAAAATCGCGCTTTACGATTCAATTAAGGAATGCACAATTTGCGGCTCATCTGACAGCTCAATTAAAAACGTTGTTCCTTCCGATATAAAATCAATCGTTGAAAATTCCAGTGTCCAAAAAATTCTTGCCAATGGAAAAACTGCCGCAAAATATTTTTTAAAATATCAAGATGAAACTTTGTGCTCCATGCTCAAAGCTCTTCCGTCCACAAGTCCTGCCAACGCTTCATTTTCCCTTGAAAAACTTGCGGAAATTTGGCGCGCGGAATTTCAATAGCGAAGTTGCATTTTGAATATTTTTTTGTTAGTTTGTTTTTATACTAAAATTTAAAAGGATGAAGAAATGAAAACTGCGATTGTTTATGAATCAACTCACCATGGAAACACAAAAAAACTTTGCGATGCTATTGCTCAAAAATTTGATGTTCAGCTTTTTGATATTAACGATAATGTTTCGTCTCTTGACGAATATGATTTTATCGGAATTGCATCAGGAATTTCATTTGGGAAATTTTACAAAAACATTCTTGAAAAAACTTTTGAATTTTTGCCGGAAAACAAAAAAGTGTTTTTTATTTTTACAGCTGGAAGTCCGCGCGAATCTCATGCGGATGCTGTTAAAAAAATTGCGGAACTCAAAAACTGCAAATGTCTTGGCTCTTATTTCTGCAAGGGATTTGACACTTACGGGCCATTTAAAATTATGGGCGGAATAAATAAAAATTGTCCTACAGAAGATGACTTGAAAAAAGTCCTTGAATTTTACGAAAAAATAACTCAAGCGTAATTTTAGAGCTTCGCTATTCATTGTCTGGTTTTGACCAGGCATTTTTTTTGCTTCCTTTCCAAAATCCGAAATTTCAAATCCCATAGAAAATATTTTTTGTTTATTCTATAATACTGCCACATCATTTTTTACAGAGGCTTTTTATGTCTAACTATCCTTTTCAAAATATCGAAATAAAATGGCAGAAGTACTGGGAAGAAAACAAAACTTTCCGCGTAGAAGAAGACAAATCATTTCCAAAAGAAAAACGCAGATATATTCTTGATATGTTTCCTTATCCGAGCGGAGCAGGGCTTCATGTAGGACATCCTGAAGGCTATACTGCCACAGATATTTACAGCCGCTACTTGCGCATGAACGGCTACAATGTTTTGCATCCGATGGGATACGATTCATTCGGACTTCCTGCTGAAAACTATGCGATAAAAACAGGAACTCATCCTTCAATTACAACAAATGCTAACATTGCGAATTTTACGCGTCAGATAAAAGCTCTTGGATTCAGTTATGACTGGGACAGATGCGTTTCAACTTGCGATCCTGAATATTATAAATGGACGCAGTGGATTTTTCTTCAGCTTTACAAAAAAGGCTTGGCTTACGAAGCGGAAACTCCAATCAACTGGTGTCCTTCTTGCCTTACAGGTCTTGCAAACGAGGAAGTGAAAGAGGGCAAGTGCGAAAGATGCGGCGCAGTTGTAACACGCAAGACAATCCGCCAGTGGATTTTAAAAATCACCGATTACGCAGAACGTCTCCTTGAAGATCTTGATTTGCTTGACTGGCCTGAAAGCGTAAAACTCATGCAGAAAAACTGGATTGGAAAATCTTGCGGTGCGGAAGTTGAATTTGAAGTTGCTGACAAAGACGGAAACGGAAGCGGAAATTATTTGAAAGTCTACACAACAAGAGCCGACACGCTTTTTGGCTGCACTTACATGGTAATGTCGCCAGAACACAAAATGCTCAAGGAACTCACAACTCCAGAGCAGAAAGCGGCAGTTGAAGCTTATGTTGAAGAAGCCGCAAAGAAATCCGACCTTGAGCGCACTGACTTGAACAAAAACAAAACTGGCGTTTTTACAGGAAGCTACGGAATTGATCCTGTAAATGGAGCAAAAGTTCCAATCTGGATTTCTGATTACGTTTTGACTTCTTACGGAACTGGCGCGATTATGGCTGTTCCTGCGCACGATGAGCGCGACTGGGATTTTGCAAAGAAATTCAATCTGCCGATTATAAAAGTAATTGCTACAAGAGAAGACGTTGTTTCCCTTGGCGGCGGAAATGAAAAGAAAGGAGCAGAACTTTTGCAGGCCGCTTCAAAAAATCCAGAGGAATACAAAAAGCTTGTTGACGCCCACCCGGAAATTTTCTGTGTGGCGAACGAATGCACTTCAGCAAAAGACGGATATTCAATCAATTCGAAATTCCTCACTGGAAAAAGCACAAAAGACGCAATTCAGGAAATGATAAAATTCCTTGAAGAAAAAAAATGCGGAAAGGCAACCGTAAACTACAAGCTCCGCGACTGGATTTTCAGCCGTCAGCGTTACTGGGGAGAACCGATTCCTCTTGTTCACTGCGAAAAATGCGGATGTGTTCCGGTTCCAGAAAAAGATTTGCCTGTAAAGCTTCCTGATGTAAAATCTTATCAGCCGACAGGAACAGGAGAAAGTCCTCTTGCTGCAATCGAGTCCTGGGTCAACACAACTTGCCCTAAATGCGGTGGAAAAGCAAAGCGCGAAACAAACACAATGCCTCAGTGGGGCGGCTCATGCTGGTATTATCTTCGCTACCTTGATCCAAAAAACAATTCACAGTTCTGCTCAAAAGACAAAGAAGAATACTGGATGCCTGTTGACCTTTATGTTGGAGGAGCTGAGCACGCGGTTCTTCACCTTTTGTATGCAAGATTCTGGCACAAAGTTCTTTATGACATCGGAGCAGTTTCAACAAAAGAGCCGTTCCATCGCCTTATAAACCAAGGACTTATAACTTCGTTTGCATTTCAGCGCAAAAACAAAACTCTTGTTCCGACAGATGAAGTTGAAGAAAAAGACGGAAAATATTTTGAAAAGTCAACAGGCGAGCAGGTTGAGCAGATTATCGCCAAGATGTCCAAGTCGCTCAAGAATGTTGTAAATCCGGACGAAATGATTCAGAAGTACGGGGCAGATTCTGTGCGTATGTACGAAATGTTCATGGGACCGCTCACTGTTTCCAAGCCGTGGAACACACAAGGACTTGTAGGAATAAACCGTTTCCTTGAAAAAGTCTGGAACATAAGCGAAAAGCCAATGGACGACATCGACATAAAAGGCAAGATTGAAGACAAAGCTCTTGTTGCGCTTAGAAAAACTTTCGCCCAGACAATCAAAAAAGTTACAGAAGACACATCTTCTCTCAGCTTCAATACTGCAATCAGCCAGATGATGATTTTTATAAACGAAGCTTCAAAGTTCAATTCTCTTCCAAAAGAAATGTGGAAAGACTTTGTTCTTATTCTTAGCCCTTATGCTCCTCACCTTGGCGAAGAGCTTTGGCAGAAACTCGGCGGAACAAAAACTGTATCTTACGAAAAATGGCCTTCGTTCAGCGAGGAATTCTGCAAGGAAGACAGCATTCAGATTGTCGTAATGATAAACGGAAAACTCCGCGACAAATTTGAAGCCGCTCCTGGAACAGATGACGAAACGCTTAAAAATCTTGCATCCCAGACAGAAGGCTACAAAAAGTTTACGGACGGAAAAACGATTGCAAAAGTCATTGTTGTAAAAGACAAGCTTGTAAACATCGTGGCAAAATAAATGAACGCGACAAGCCTAAAAGCCCATTACATCAAAGTGGCAGGAGTTGCATCCCTCGTTGGAAACGCAGTTCTTGCCGCTGTGAAGTTTTTGTTCGCATATCTTTCTGGTTCTCTTGCGGTTGCAGGAGACGCCGTTGACAGTTCAACAGATGTTCTGATTGCTCTTGTAACTTTGTTTGTAAGCCGTATAATTCAGCAGCCGGGCGACAAGGAGCATCCCTGGGGGCATGCAAGGGCAGAAACGACTGCGACAATGGCTTTGGCTTTTATAATTTTCTTTGCGGGTGCGCAAATTGTTCTTTCTGCGGCAAAAAAACTTATTCTGCATGATTTTCACTCTGAAACTTCACTTGTGGCGGTTTATGCGGCTGTTATTTCAATTGCAGGAAAATCTCTTCTTGCCTTTATTCAGTTTCACTACGGAAAAATTGCCGAAAGCGAAATTGTAAAGGCAAACGCCCAGAACATGAAAAGCGACATAATGCTTTCCGCCGCTGTTCTTGCAGGACTTTTATGCTCAGACTTTTTTAAGCTTCCTTTTCTTGACCCGGCAATTGCGCTGCTTGTGGGACTTTGGGTTATAAAAAATGCCGCTTCCCTTTTTGCAAGGATGAACCTTGAGCTTATGGACGGAAACGCTGACAGTTCCCTTTACAAAAAACTGTTCGATGCGGTTGCAACAGTTCCCGGTGTCCAAAATCCGCACAAGGCCAGAATCCGCAGAATGGCTTCCAGTTTTGACGTTGACTTGGACATTGAAGTTAACCCGTCGCTTTCCGTTTACGAGGCGCACGAGCTTAGCGAGCAGGTTGAAAGCGCAATACGCAAGGAAATTCCTGAAATTTACGACATTGTGATTCATGTTGAGCCGAAAAATTCCGATTTGCATCAGCCCAAGGAAGAATTCGGCTTGAATCCTCAAAATTTATGAGGAATATTTAAAATTCTTCTGGAAAATTCAATATTCTTGAAGAATATCTTAAATTCCTGTGGAAAATTTAATATTCCTAAAGAATAACTTATATTCTTGAATATTTATGCAAAAAACTCAGGAATATGCAGTATTCTTCAAGAATATGCATAAAAATACAGGAATATCTCTTATTCCTGAAGAAATTTCCTTGAAACTGAAAAATTCACACTTGGATGTAGCGTTCCTGGGGCTGTTTTTGAAAATAATCATAAATTTCTTTGCGGCTTTCTTCATTTGACTTGTAATTCAGCATTTTTGTCTGAAAATAATGTCCAAACTCGAACTGGGCGCAGTAATACGAAAAAAAACGCTGGATTCGTGTCTTGTGGAATTCCTTTGGCTGAAATTTTTCAACATTGTCTATAAAATTTAAAGCGGTCTGCATTCTGTCGATGTTGATTTTTTCTGCGGAACCTTCAAGTTCTTTTTTTATCTGGGCGAAAACCCAAGGGCGTTCGGCGGCGGCTCTTGCAATCATGATTCCGTCTGATTCCGGGGCTTTTTGAATTGCAAACTTTGCGCTTGCGGCATCCTTTATGCAGCCGTTCACGTAGACTTTGATTTTTTTTGAATACCGCTGTGAAAGTTTTTGCGCAAACTCGTATCTTGGAAGTCCGCGGTATTTTTCCTTGATTGTGCGCGCATGAAGCGTTATAAGTTCAACGCCGTTTTCTGTCAGCATGTCTGTAAAGTTAAAAAAGCTTTTTTCCGTGAAGTTTTCATCTCCAAGCCTGCATTTTACGCTCAGCCTGAAGTGTTTTTGCATTTTTTCTTCTATCAAATCCAGCGATTTTTTTACTTGAATGACTGCTTCTTTTGTTTCATTTAGCGGCTTTAGCATCCAGGCGATTCCGGCTCCTGTCTTGTAGATTTGCGGGGCGGAGCAGCCCATGTTCAAGTCGATTCCGATACCGCCTTTTTCGCATACTGTTTCTGCCGCCTTTGCCAAGGATTCTGCGGAAGTTCCTGTTAGCTGCCACACGATTTTTTTTGGGCAAGGTCCGTTTAGAAGGTAATATTTTTCAAACGGTCCCATGTTCAAAAGCGAAGATGCGTTTATCATTTCTGTAAAGTATTCATCGCAGCCTCCGAATTCTTCCACGGAAATTCTGAATGCTTCGTGGCTCAAGGTTGCCATTGGCGCACAGATAAGTTTCATTTTGTATTCAAATATTCCGCAAAAAGCTCAGCGGCATCAGAGCAAAGTTCAGGGCAAGGTCGTTTCTTATAGTATTCTTCCGTTCTTTTTTCTGAAACCGGGGAATCTGCTTTTCCTTCCACGGAATTTTTTCGCAGGTAGCTTTGAGACTGTCCGAGCGGCGAAAGTCCAAGAAGTTCCCGGCAGATAAACGAGCCGTTCTTTTCCCTGAACTTTTCGCACAAAATTTGTCCGTCTTTGTAAACTGAATCTTTGGCTTCTTTGTCCTTTGGATCTGAACTACCGCTTTTTATGCTTAATGCAAGCAGCATTCCGTTTACCGCGCCGCACATTTCCCGCATTCTGCAAGTTCCGCCGCCAAATGCCTGAGAAGCTTTTAATGCAAGTTCCCGGTCAATTCCAAGCTCATTGCAGAAAACTTCAAGAACCGACTGGGCGCAGTTGAATCCGCTTAGAAAATTTTCCTTTGCGCGTTTTTTTGCTTCTTCCGCGGAAATCATAGCGACTCTACAGCTTTTGCAGCTTCTTCAATAAAAGGTGCGTCAAGAGATTCAATTTCTCCCTTGTCAACGGAGGCAGACATATTCTGTTCTATCGGAATGCGCGCAAGAACCTTTAAATTGAATTCTTCCGCGATTTTTGTGATGTTGCTTTCACCGAATACTTTTATTTCTTTTCCGCAGTCCGGGCATTTTACATAGCTCATGTTTTCTACAAGTCCCAAAACTGGAATATTCATCATGTTTGCCATGTTTACGGCTTTTTCAACGATTACGCGCACGAGCTGCTGCGGTGAAGAGACAATTATAATTCCGTCTACTGGAAGCGATTGGAAAACTGTTAGCGGAACGTCTCCAGTTCCCGGAGGACAGTCAACAAACATAAAGTCAACGTCTTCCCAAAGAACATCTGTCCAAAACTGGCGCACTGCCCCGGAAATAACAGGACCACGCCAAACAACCGGGTCAGTTTCGTTTTGCAGCAGGAAATTCATTGACATAAGCTGAATTCCTGACTTTGACTTGACTGATTTTAGGTATCCGCCTTCGCTTCCGTCGCTGTTTTTTTCTGAAACACTTTCTGCGCGCACATTTCCAAGCCCAAATGAAGTTGGAATGGAAGGTCCTGTAATGTCAGCGTCAAGAATTGCTGTCTTGAATCCGTCTTTATTTACTTTGCAGGCTAAAAGGCTTGTTACAAGCGATTTTCCGACTCCGCCTTTGCCAGAAACAATTCCAATAACTTTTTTTACAGAAGAGCCTGAATGAAGATTTTCCTTTAAAGGCTTTTTTTCACATTTGTCTCCGCAGCTGGAGCAGCTTCCACCACAAGCCATTTTTCACCTCGATTTTTTTGTGTTTAGTTTGCAATGAATATAATCAAATTTCCGCAAAAATACAATAAAAGGCTTATGCAATAACAGGGCAAAGGTATTATAAATGTATTCAGCATAAAACTGGCTTCCAGGCACGGTTTCGTGGTTCAAAATCGCGCAATAATGCGCTACACGCTGATTGTTGTAAAGTAACTATAGAATTGCCCGCTCATGCGGTCGCAACAATCAGAGTATTTTTGCTCCACGAACCGTTCCTTCGCACAAACTTTACTTAAATTATTTATAATGTGTTTGCCCTGTATGCAATAATAATATATGTTATATACAGTGGGTATATTGAAGTGAATATAAAAAAATGTTAGTTTATAGTTCACTCTCAGTAAAAAGTAGTAAAAATGAACTTTTTAGTGGGGGGGGGTGCTTGTTGATATTTTATGCTTCGTTGCTGACTTTTGTTTTGAGCCTTTTGATGACTTGGTTCATAATAAAAATTTGCAAAAGATACGAAATTTATGATGAAATAGATCCTCGCAAGATTCACAGTGGAAACATTCCTCGTTTAGGAGGGGTTGCAGTCTTTGTGTCTTTTTTTGTTTGCGCAGGAATTTATGTATGTCTTTTTCAAAAGGGCGCATTTAATTTTGCCTGGCAGGCTTTTTTAGGACTTCTTTTGATATTTGCCTTTGGATTTATTGACGACCTTGTTGACCTTCATGCGCGGTTTAAGTTCTTAGTTCAAATTGCTGCGGCTCTCTTGGTTGCGCTTAGTCCTGTTGGAATCAGTAAAATATTCTTTGTTAATTTAAATCCTGTTTTGGGAAAGGTTTTTACTTTCTTTTGGATTTTGGTCTGCGTAAATGCTTTTAATTTAATTGACGGAATTGACTGGCTTTGCTCTGGAATTTCATTTCTTTCTATTGTAACGCTTGGCTTTTTAAGTCTGATTTTTAGAACTGATTCATTTTCTCTTTATTTTATTCTTGCGGGCGCAATAGCAGGCTTTATGGTTTTCAACAAGCCTCAGGCAAAAATATTCCTTGGGGATTCAGGAAGCCAGACCTTGGGCTTTGCGGTTGCAGTTTTTCCGCTTATTTACAAAGAGTCTCCAAGCTTTGAGTACAACAAGATGCTCATAATGCTTCTTATTGCATCCATTCCGCTTACCGATGTTATTGCCGCCACTTGGAGAAGACTCCGCGATCACCGTTCTATTTTCAGTGCGGACAGATCCCATATTCACCACAAAATGCTGAACGTTGGATTTTCCCGATGCGCGACAATTGCATTCCTTTTATGTCTTCAAGTTCTTATTTGCTTTTCAGTTTTAATTTCATACAAACTTACTGTAAGGGTTGCGACTGCCGAGCTTTGCCTGTTTTTGGCTATAGTTGAGCTTGTTTTTATTACTTTCCATTATCTTAATCATTCTGTAAATCTTAGAAAGACAGGTCATCTTCAAGATCATCCAATGGAAGAGCATTAATCCAGTGTTTTTTCCCTTCCTGTTATAAGCGGAACGTTGTTTTTCTTTTAAGCGGAATGTTCTTCCTCTTCTAATAGGAATGCTTCTTTTGTTTGAGCAGGAATTTCAAATTATATATTTTACTGTCATTATCGGGCTTGACCCGATAATCTATGGGAGTGCTGTGTCAAACACGGCAATGAAACTTAATATGAGTGTTCATTTTTCTTCAAAATTCCCATGCTTTTCACTTTGTTCTTATTTTGTTATACTCTCTAAAAATAAACCGCTGTCCGCTTGCTTTTTGGACAAAGAAAATTTTTAAGGAAAAACTATGTTAAGTCAAAAAGATTTGTTTAAATCCGCTGTATTGAATGCTGTAAATCAGTTTAAAATTGAAAATAAAATAGATTGCCATGAAATTGATGAAAAACTTGTTCGCGTGGAAAATCCGCCTCGCCCTGAAATGGGAGACTTGGGAAGCCCGATGTTTCCGTTTGCCAAAATGTTCAGAATGGCTCCTCCTGCAATTGCCGCCGCAGTTGCTATGTCGCTTAAAAAATCTGCGGGAAACGATGCGTCTCTTGCTTCTCTTGGTGAATTTGACGCTGCCGGTCCTTATGTGAATGTAAAGCTCAATAAAGCTGCTTCTGCTTCAGGAATTTTGGCTTCGATTGTTTCGCAGGGGGAAAATTACGGCTCTTTTGATTCAGCAGGGAAAAAGCCTCTTGAATGTCAGCGCATTATGGTGGAATTTTCTTCTCCAAACACAAACAAGCCGCTTCACCTTGGACATCTTCGCAATGACGCTCTTGGTGAAAGCGTTAGCCGGATTCTAAAAAAAGCAGGCGCGGAAGTTTTTAAAGTTGATCTTATTAACAACCGCGGAATCCATATCTGCAAATCCATGCTGGCGTATAAGCTTTTCCACGAGGCAAAGAACGAAACTCCGGAATCTCTTGGAATGAAGGGAGACCATTTTGTGGGCCAGTGCTATGTTGAGTTTGACAAGTATTCCAAGGAGCACCCGGAAGCTGTTCAGCAGGCGGAAGAAATGCTTGTAAAATGGGAGCAGGGAGACAAGGAAGTCCGCGAGCTTTGGCAGAAAATGAACGGCTGGACTTTGGACGGACTTAAGGAGACTTACAAGCGAACAGGAATCGTTTTTGACAAATTTTACTTTGAAAGCGACACTTATTTAAAAGGCAAAGACGAAATTTTAAAGGGACTTGAAAAAGGCGTGTTCTTTAAAGCTTCCGACGGCTCTGTAAGAATTGACGTTACAGATGTTGTTGGAAAAGGCAAAGATGAAGACAGTCACGAAAAAGTTCTTCTTAGAAAAGACGGAACTTCTGTTTACATAACCCAGGACATTGGAACTGCAATCAGCCGCCACAATGACTGGCCGTTTAACCAGCTTGTCTACGTTGTTGCAAGCGAGCAGAACTACCACTTTAAAATTCTTTTCCATATTTTGAAAAAGCTTGGATTCAGCTGGACTGAAAAACTGTTCCATTTGAGCTACGGACTTGTAAATCTTCCAAGCGGAAGAATGAAAAGCCGTGAGGGAACTGTTGTAGATGCCGATGACTTGATTGACAATCTTCATGCGCAGGCTTTAAAGGCAATTGAAGAGCGTGGCAGAGATAATTCTGTTGGAAATCCTGATGAGGTTGCTGAAAAAGTTGCGCTGGCTGCCTTGGATTATTACCTTTTGAATGTTGCGCCTGTAAAAGATATGCTTTTCAATCCGGAAGAATCGCTTAGTTTCAACGGAAACACGGGACCTTATCTTCAGTACATGGGAGCGCGTATTGCTTCTATTTTACGCAAGGCAAAAGAGCAGGGACTTGAGCCTTCTGTTTTGGCAGAGGATTTTTCACTTTTAACTGCGGAAAGCGAATGGGCTTTGATAAAGGATTTGGAAAGATTTCCTTCTGTTGTTCAAAAATCTGCGGAAACTTTAGATCCAAGCGGAATGACTTCTTACCTTTATGATGTAAGCAAAAGTTTCAGCGCGTTTTACCGTGACTGCCCGATTGTTGGAACTGCTTCTGAAAATGAACGTCTTGCAAAAGCCCGTCTTGCTCTTGCGCAATGCACGTTGACTGTTTTAAAAAGCGGAATGGAACTTGTTCTTGTTCCTTACTTGGAAAGAATGTAAAGCGCATAAAAAATGCTGCCTGCATAGCAATTTATGCGGGTGGAATTTTTGAATTTTATATTTTACTGTCATTATCGGGCTTGACCCTGCGATGTTT
>NZ_DBKJ01000100.1:13345-23269 GCF_002297325.1 Treponema sp. UBA753
GAAACTCGGTTGATAATCTAAACAGATTCCCGTGTCGTAGCACAGCAATGACAAGCTTGTTAGAACTGGAATGTCAGTTATTCTCTCTTGTTGAATAAATACTTAATTTTTCGTATACTGATATAGTTTTTTATAAAAAAAGTGCATATTTATACAAAAATGGAGGCTCGTCTATGAACGAAAACAGTCAGACTTCAAATTTTATCGACAAACTTTCAAAACTTACTGTGGATAACGATCCCATAGATCCAGCCCTTTATGAAAAATACAATGTCAAGCGCGGACTAAGATATGCGGACGGACGCGGTGTTTTGGTCGGACTTACAAAAATTGGAGATGTTGTAGGCTATTACATCGATGATGACGGAAATAAAGTCGCAATTCCTGGAAAACTGATTTACCGCGGATATAATGTTGAAGACATTGCAAAAGATGCGGAACTTCATCATCAGTTTGGATTTGAGCAGTGTGTTTACCTTCTTTTGTTCGGACAGCTTCCAACTCAGTTGCAGCTGGATGAGTTTTCAAGTTTCTTGGGAAGCCTACGGTCTCTTCCTGAATATTTTACAGAAGACATGATAATGAAAGCTCCTTCAAGCGATATTATGAATAAAATTGCGCGTGGAGTTCTTGCTTCGTATTCTTATGATCCAGACCCAGAAAACCGCGACGTTGCAAATATTCTTCGCCAGTGCATTGAGCTTATTTCACGTTTTTCTACATTGGCTGCTTATGGCTATCAGGCGAAACGCCGCTATTATGACGGAAAAAGCATGTACATTCATAATCCGCTTCCGGAACTTAGCACTTCTGAAAATTTCTTGCGCCTTACAAGAAACGACAAGAGCTATACTCGTCTTGAAGCTGAAATTCTTGACCTTGCGCTTATTCTTCATGCCGAGCACGGTGGAGGAAACAACTCTTCTCTTACAATCCACGTGGTTTCTTCTGCGGACACAGATACTTATTCCGCTGTTGCCGCCGCAGTTGGTTCTTTAAAAGGTCGCCGCCATGGTGGAGCAAATATCCGTGTTATAGAAATGATGGACAATATCAAGGAAAATGTAAAAGACTGGAGCAACGAAAAGGAAATAGAAGACTATCTTTATAAAATCGGAAAAAAAGAAGCCTTTGACCGCACGGGACTTATCTACGGGCAAGGACACGCCGTTTATACAATCAGCGATCCACGCGCAATTCTTTTAAGAAACAAGGCTGCGGAACTTGCAAAGGAAAAAGGCTGCGAGGAAGAATTTAATCTTTACACTTCAATAGAACGCCTTGCTCCGGAAGTTCTTTACGAGCTGCATGGACAGAAAAAACGAATCTGCACAAATGTTGACTTTTATTCAGGCTTTGTTTATTCGATGCTTGGAATTCCACGTGAGCTTTACACTCCGTTGTTTGCCATTGCGAGAATTGCAGGCTGGAGCGCGCACAGAATTGAAGAGATTGTCGCAGGAAAACGCATTTACCGTCCGGCGTATAAAAATGTTGCGGAAGAGCGTGATTACGTTCCAATGGAAAAACGCAAATAAAAATACATTGCTGATGACAAAATTCAAAAATTTGTTGACAACTCAACATAAATTTTATTATCTTTTTCATCAGATAGGAAAATAAAATGAGCAAAGAAAAACATCATCACCATGAGGAACACAAGCACGAAGAGCATGAAAATGTTCAGAATGCCGTAGCTCAGGAAAATGAAAAAAAGGAAAATGCGGAAGTTAAAGAAGAAAAAACTTTTTCCGCAGAAGAAAAAATTGCAGAGCTTGAAAAGCAGATTGACGAGCTAAAGAAAGCCAACGCTGACTTAAAAGATCAGGTTTTGCGCCGTGCCGCTGATTTTGACAACTACAGAAAAAGAGCGATTCAGGAAAAACAGGAAGCCTTTGATTTTGCGAACACAAATTTGCTAAAGGATCTTCTTGAAAGCCTTGATAACTTTGACCGCACTGTTGAAGCCGCTGCTACTGCCACAGATCCAAAGTCTATTGCAGATGGCGTAAAAATGATAAACAAAAGCCTCATCAGTATGCTTGAGAACAAGTATAATCTTGTTGCTTACGGCGTTGCAGGCGATGCTTTTGATCCGGATATTCATGAAGCCATTGGCTCTTCTCAAGACCCTGTAGCTTCTCCTGTGCTGAAAATAGTTTATCTTAAAGGATACAAGCTTAAGGACAGAGTTATTCGCCATGCAAAAGTAATGGTGAGTATGCCGGACGGAACTGTAAGTCAGCAGCCGTCAGAAGAAAAGAAAGAAACTGAAGAGCAGAAATAGTTTCTTCAGAAAAAAATAAATTGAATATAAAAAGAGGTAAATATTATGGGTAAGATTATCGGAATTGACTTGGGAACTACCACATCGGAAGTTGCCGTTATGGAAAATGGACAGGCAACTGTCATTCAGAATTCAGAAGGCGGAAGAATCACTCCTTCAATCGTAGGATTCACAGCAAAAGGCGAGAGAATCGTTGGTCAGGCTGCGAAAAACCAGGCGATTACAAACCCTAAAAACACAGTTTACGAAGTAAAACGTCTTATTGGAAAACGCTACTCTGACCTTCAGGAAGAAATTAAGCGTGTTCCTTACGGAATCGTTCAGAAAGGCGAGAATGTCGCTGTTGTTGTTACAGACAACGGCCAGCAGAAAGAGTACACTCCTCAGGAAATTTCAGCTTTTATCTTGCAGAAGATGAAGAAAACTGCTGAGGATTATCTTGGCGAAAAAGTTACAGATGCTGTAATCACAGTTCCTGCTTACTTTAACGACGCTCAGAGACAGGCGACAAAGGACGCTGGAACAATTGCTGGCTTGAATGTAAAGCGTATCATCAACGAGCCTACCGCTGCTGCTCTTGCGTTCGGATTCAAAGAGGACAAGAGCGCGGAGAAAGTTCTCGCTGTAATCGATGAAGGCGGCGGAACTCTCGATGTTACAATTCTTGATATGGCTGACGGCGTATTTGAGGTAAAAGCCACAAACGGCGATACTCATCTTGGTGGCGCAGACTGGGATAATGCTATTGCAGACTGGCTTGTAAATTCTTTCAAGGCTGACACTGGAATCGACCTTTCAAAAGACCCGATGGCTATGCAGCGTATCAAGGACGAATCTGAAAAGGCAAAAATCGCTCTTTCAAACCAGTCTTCAACAGACATCAACTTGCCGTTCATCACAGCTGACGCGACAGGTCCTAAGCACTTGCAGAAGACTTTAACACGCGCTCAGTTTGAAGAGATGACACAGAGCTTGTGGGACAGAGTTCTTATTCCTTGCCAGAACGCATTGAAAGACTCTGGATACACAAAAGACCAGATTAACGAAGTTCTCCTTATCGGAGGTTCTTCTCGTATGCCAAAATTCCAGGAAGTTGTAAAGAACTTCTTCGGAAAAGAGCCGTTGAAAGGAATCAACCCGGACGAAGCAGTTTCAATGGGAGCTGCAATTCAGGGCGGTGTTCTCGCAGGCGATGTAAAGGACGTTCTTCTTCTTGATGTAACTCCGCTTTCTCTTGGAATCGAGACAATGGGCGGCGTTATGACAAAGCTGATTCCGAGAAACACGACAATTCCTACAAAGAAGAGCCAGATTTTCTCTACAGCGACAGACGGTCAGACAGCGGTTACAATTCACGTATTGCAGGGCGAGCGTGAAATGGCTTCCGAGAACAAGACTTTGGGCAACTTTAACTTGGATGGAATTCCTGCAGCTCCACGCGGAGTTCCTCAGATTGAAGTCACATTTGATATTGATGCGAACGGCATTGTTCATGTTTCTGCAAAAGATATGGGAACAGGCAAAGAGCAGCACATTCAGATTACTTCTTCTTCAGGATTGAGCAAGGAAGAAATCGACCGCATGGTAAAAGATGCGGAAGCTCACGCTGATGAAGACAAAAAGCAGCGCGAGGCAATCGATGCTAAGAATGAAGCTGACAGCCTTGTTTATCAGACAGAAAAGAGCCTTAAAGAGCTTGGCGACAAGATAAACGGCGCTGAAAAGCAGAAAGTCGAGGACGCTGTTGCAGACTTGAAGAAAGCAATTGAAGGCGGAAACACTGACGACATCAAGGCAAAGACTGAGGCTTTGAAGCAGGCTTCTTACAAGATTGCTGAGGAAGTCTACAAGCAGCAGAGCGCAGCTGGCGCAGCAGGAGCTAATGCAGGTGCAGGCGCACAGCCGAATCCTGATGAAGGAAAAGACGAAAACTCTTCTGAATTCAAGGGCGCAAACAACGCTGATGATGTTGAGTACGAAGTAAAAAACTAAAATCTAATCTAAAGTAAGAAAAACGGGGTTGTCTTGAAAGAAATTTCGGGGCAACCTCGATTTTATAGGAAAACAGTATGTCTGCAAAACGTGATTATTACGAAGTTTTAGGCATTGATAAAAGCGCGGATAAGGATGCAATAAAAAAAGCTTATAGAAAACTTGCCATTCAGTATCATCCAGACCGCAATCCAGGTGATAAAAACGCAGAAGAAAAATTTAAGGAAGCAACAGAAGCTTATGAAGTTCTAAGTGACGACCAGAAACGTCCGATTTATGATCAGTATGGTTTTGCTGGACTTGAAGGAATGGGTGGCGCTACTAGTGGAGGATATAGTCATGCTTTCCATGACTTTAGCGACTTGTTTGGCGGCTCAAGTGGTTTCAGTGATATTTTTGAAAATCTTTTTGGCGGCGGATTTAGCTTTGGCGGTGGTTCAGGCGGAAGAAGCAGAAGCAACAATGACGGCGCGAGCTTGCGCTATGACTTGCATATTGATTTTAAAGAAGCAGTTTACGGTTGCAAGAAAGATATAACTTTTAGACGGGATGAGCAGTGTCCTGATTGTCATGGAACAGGAGGGGCAGCAGGTTCTTCTGTAAAGACTTGTCCTAGTTGCGGCGGAAGAGGTCAGGTTGGAAGAAGTTCTGGATTCTTTGTTGTTCAGCAAACTTGTCCTACTTGCCACGGAAAAGGTACTGTAATTGATAAGCCTTGCGCTTCTTGCCACGGAACTGGAGTTTTTTCAAAATCAACAACACTGAGTGTAAAAATTCCTGCTGGCGTAGAAAACGGAAGACGGCTTTCTATTCATGGAATGGGAAATGCTGGAACAAACGGCGGTGATGCTGGAGACCTTATAATAGCTGTAAATGTAAGATCTGACAGATATTTTGAGCGCGATGGACATGATTTGTATTGCGCAGTTCCAATAAGCATATCACAGGCAGTTTTGGGTGCTACTATAGAAATCAAGAATCTTGATGGAAAAACTTTGTCTATAAAAGTTCCTGCAGGAACTCAGCACGGAAAATTCCTCCGCGTGCGTGATGAAGGCGTTCCAGTTGAAGGCTCTTCAAGGAAAGGCGACCTTTATGTAAAGATTATGGTTCAGATTCCTTCAAAGCTTTCTCGTCAGCAGATTGCCGCAATGGAAGCTTTTGCCGCATTGGAAAAACCAACGTCTTCGCCGGATCTTTTGACAAGAGAATCCCTAGGCTGATAAAAACATTAATATTCCCCGGCTTGATCGGGGAAAACTGTTCTAGCTCATTTCTAAGTTTCGTATAATTTTTTCTTAAATTTCTGCCGATAGTATGATATACTGTTGTATAAACCCAAGAGCGAGGTGCAGAAATGTATAAGACTAAAAGACATGCCGTTTTAATTGCAACGGGAGCCATTTTTCTTGTAATTTTAGCTTTCTTAGTTTCAGCCGTTTCTCCTGCTGTAAAAAATGCGCGTGAAAATGTTATATTCTTTGCCTTTATAACAGCTTCTGTTGTTTTTTCAATCATCTATGTTGTTGTTACGCATGCAAAAAATGGAATTCTTGACATAATCAGGAACAAGGCGCTTTTTACAAAGGAAACTGGCATTTTAAGTGAATTTATTGATAAAATCCGTTTCTGCTATTCGCTGGATGATTTTTACGAGGCGATTTCTTCTATTCTTGAAGTTAAAGGCGACTGCTCCGTTCTTTTTATTGACCGTGAAAAAGACTATGTTCTTTACAACAGTCCGGACAGAATTTCCTGCTCTGAATCTGTAATGGATTCGCTCCGTCTTAATTATCCTGTTACTTGGGGCGAAGGCTATTTCTTTATGGGAAATGAATTTGGTATTGTAACAAAGCAGAGCCAGGCCCGCGGTTTTATTCTTTCAAATAATAAAAAGCATCTTTATGTTTTCTGCCGCTATACAAAACTTTTTGATTCTGAAATTTACAAGTTGCTTTACGATGAATTTGTGCGTTTTCAGGCTAGAGCTCTTACAATCAGCAACTTGTCTGAAATTTCTTCGCTTTCAAGAGAATGGAAGCAGCTTGCGGACACACAAAAGTCGTTCTTGCCGCTGAATATGCCTAAGATTGACAAGCTTTCTGTTGCGGCTTATTACCGTCCTCTTGTAAATGTTTCTGGAGACTATTATTCAGTTTTGCCGATTTCTCCGACAAAAACTCTTCTTATGCTTGGAGACGTTTCTGGAAAAGGTCTTGCGGCCGCGCTGGTCATGGGACTTGTTATGAACACTGTAAAAATTCTTGGCGACAAGGAAAACCTTCCTGCCATGATTAAGGCTGTAGACAAAGCGATTAAAGGCATGAAACTTCAAGATAAATACACGGTTCTTTTTATTGGAATTGTTGATACTGAAAAAATGACAATACGCTATGTGAACGCTTCCATGTCTGATCCGCTGATTATCACAAATTCTCCGTCCGGCTATAGAATCAAGCCTCTGACTTCTAACTGTTCTCTTGTTGGAATTATTGACATTGACGATGTTCAGGTTGATGAGCAGCGTTTGTTCCGTGATGATGTTATCCTTATGGCTTCCGATGGTGTTTCTGAAGTTATGAACGATGAAGGTGTGGAACTTGGAGACACAGAGCTTTATCAGAAGACAATTAAAAAGAGCGCGGCCAAGTCGCCAAAAGAATTTATTGATGATGTTGTAAATCTCATTATGGAATACAACGGTGGAAAAAAACTCAGGGACGACGTTACAATGATGGTCGCCAAGGTAGAGAGGTAAAAAATGATTTTTGCTATTATAAATATTGTTATCTGCGCTGTTCTTGTTTATATTTCATTTAGCATTGATAAAAATGTAAAGGGAAATTCTTCCAACGCAAATCTTGTAAACTTGTTTTTGTTCTTGGGCGTTATATTTTTCTTTATGGCAGTTACAATTATGCTTTGTCTGCATAACTCAGTGCAACATACTTTGCTTTTAAATCCAGATGGAACGCAGTCGCTTCATGTTGAACAGCGCAACTCATTTCTAGCGGCTTTGCTTTCAGGTAGGTTCACTTACCTGCTTATGGGCTGGTTTTCTGTTTGCGCTTGCAGCTATATGCTTATTTTTCCTGATTATAAAAAGTGCAAGGCTGTTACATTTTTTCAGGTTTTGCTTTTTATTCTTGCAGTTTACATGGTTTTCTTTGCTCCGAACGCATTTACTTCGGTTTCACTTGCAACAGGAAACTTCCTGCGCATTTCTTCTGGAATTGTATTTAAAGGAAAACTGAGCGGCGCATTCAATGTTTCTTGGCTTACCTTGTATAACTTTCTGTACAGAGTCGTGATTCCGGCATTTGTTTGTGTCATGGTTATTGTCCGCGCTGAAAATACAAATTCAAAGCTTAAGCAGCAGAATATGCTTCAGAATGTGTTTGGAATTATGCTCTCTTGGGTAGTTTTCTGGTATATGAATCTTTGCTCTGAAATTCAGCCGGTTCTTAACAATTTTGTTCCTATTGGATTTATTCCGGGAATGTATTTCTTTGCTCGTTCAAATTCCAATGACGAAATTGTTGACGCAAGAATTCTTTTGATGGGCTTTGTTCGTCTTTTGATTGGATTTATTGCGCCGATGCTTGCTTCCGCAGTGTTCTTTATGCTTCTTCTGCCGGTTTCAAATGTGAACATTCTTATTTTTGAGCTCTTGATTTATGTTGCGATTGCGTTTGTTTTCTTTGTGTTTATGCTTTTCCGCAGAAAGTTCAAGAATTCCGAGCTTTTTAGAAACAAAATGTATTCAGAAGATTTTGAGCGCGACATAACTTCAATAGATTTTAGCCTTGAAGCGAACGAAATTACAGGAAGCGTTTTCAATGTTTTCAAGAAATACGTTGGCTCTTCTTCAATGAAAATTCTTATTGATGACGGCGTTGGCAACATGAGCTGCATTTATTCTTCTGACGGCGACAAGAGTTTTTCAACTCCGATTGACCAGTCTGTTTCGGATGTTTTGATGAACAACCATCATCAGATTGTTTTCCGCGAGTTTGCTCAAAAAAACAATTCTTTTGCCTCTGTAAGAAGCAAAATTCTTGGAGTAATGGACAGCACAAATTCAGACGCAATGATTATGCTTAACGAAGGCCGCCAGTTTATAGGTTTGATTCTTCTTGGCAAAAAAATCAGCGGAAACATTTATTCTGAATACGACTATGAAGTCTTTAACAAATTCTATTCAAACTTCTTTGTTGTAGGATATTACGTAAAGAATATCATGAACGAAGCCGTTGTTGGAACTGTAAACCGCGAAATTAGAATGTCCGGACAGATTATTACTTCCATTCAGGAAAACATGGATTTAATAAAAAGCAAGAAAATTGACGCTGGCTATCTTATGGTTCCGGCGCACAACATTGGTGGTGAATTTGTTGACATGATTCGCCTTACTGATACGCGGCACATTTTTGTAATTGGAGCTTTAAGCGGAAAAGGAATTGCGGCTTCAATGGGAATGGTTATCTTGAAGTCAATTATCAGAACCTTCCTTTCAGAAACCACAGACTTCAAGCTGCTTGTTGCAAAAGTGAATACATTTATACGTGAAAATCTTCCAAAGGGAACTTTCTTTGCTGGAACATTTGGAATTCTTGATTTCAGCACAGACACAATGTATTATATCAACTGCGGAATTCCTGCGTTGCTTGTGTACACCCGCGCCTACAATAATGTTATTGAAGTTCAGGGCGAAGGTCATATTTTGGGATTTGTAAAAGATGTTGCTCCGTACATAAAAGTAAAAAAAGTCAAATTGTCTGAAGGCGATATTGTTATGATTGTAACAGACGGAATTATTGACACAAAGTCTTTGCGCGGCGACATCTTCGGAAAAACAAGAACACAAAATGCTCTTATGGAAAATTCCGGCTATCCTGCTGAAAAAATGGCGAAGTTCACTTACGACGCTCTTGTTGAATTTACTTCAAAGGAACTTGAAAACGACATTACGATGCTTGTTATGAAGTATTTGGGAAATCAGGCTGCTCAGGCTTAAGATTTTTATAAAAAGATTTTTTAAAGAGGCAAAAAATGGATCAGCTTGCGCTTAAAGAAAAAATTGGTGTTAACTATATGCTGCTTGAGCTTACAGGCTCTTTGAATTCTTACACGATTACAGAACTTCAGGAAAAGCTTTTTGAATATATAGCTGACACGAACGTTGTCCTTGATTCAAGCCAGATAACACAAGTTGACTCTTCTGGTATTGGAGTTATTCTTGCAGGGCATAATGACGCAGAAACTTCTGGAACAAAGCTTTTTATAATGAATCCTTCCGAGCCGATAAAACGCGCTTTGGAGAGAACTGGATTTTTTGATATGTTCCATATAATTCATTCAGTTACTGAGGTTTCTGATGACTAAAAAAACACTTTTGGAGATTTTTGCAATTGTCGGGATTTTTTGTCTTGCAGGCTGTGCGAAAAAATCTTATGCCCAGCCTTTTAAGCCGGCTGCAAAAATTTCATCTGCGGAAGAAGAAAAGTTCGGCAGGGTTTATCAGAAAATGTCAGGCAGAGCAAAAGAAGCCATTTGTGTTGCAGAAGAAAACAAGGCGGAATTTTTAAAAGACCTTCATACGATGCTTGAAGAAGAAAAAACGTTCCGTGCGGACGACAAAAGCC